>NZ_JAKJSI010000116.1:0-889 GCF_050336695.1 Photobacterium minamisatsumaniensis
GTGAATTACTGTAATAATTATAAAGAAACCTTTTACTATATTCACACATAACCTATCCTTTGTTATTGTGCTTTTTGAACCAATTAAATAACTCTCATTATTATTCGTTTCTACTGAACATTCGTTTTGTTCAGGATATTCTTCATTATGACTAATTACTATATCAGATGTGATCTTATAACCAAGCCCTTTAACAGTTACAATAGAGTCTGTAATGCCACATCTTGAAAATTTTTTCCTAATCCTTGAAATTGATACATACAATGAAGATTCTGAAACAACTTTTCCATTCCAACAAATATCTAATAACTCTTTTTTTGTAACGATCTTATCCCTGTTCATACCGAAGTAATCTAACATTATCATTTCAGGGCGATGCAATTCGAAATTCTCCTTATTAACGATAACATAACATTGCTCCATCTTTAATGTTACGTAAGTAATATCATTCATCATTACCAACTCTTAAATTAAAACTCGAGGTGAGATTTTTATATCTAGGATCATATATTCTTGGATTCCGTTGTAAAAAAACAGAACCTTCGAGTTCATAACTGAATTTTGGTTTAAAAACACCATCATCATTATCTTCATTGCACAACGTACATAATGAAATATATCCATTTCTATTAAATGACTCTTCAAGTTTTTTATAAATTCTTTTTGTTACAGTTCTGCTTACCATTCTTATTATTTTAACCTCAAACAACGTATACACAGTCGAAGCAAAACTTAACTAAAAAAACACAACTGTTTAAATTAATTATTATAATTAAGACTAAATAAGAATGATTTACTCTTAAGTAATTGATTTGTAAGGGCCCAACAAAAAAGTTCATGGGAAATAAAAACATAAAAAATGACTATCGTTTGAAAAACATCTATACAC
>NZ_JAKJSI010000117.1:0-719 GCF_050336695.1 Photobacterium minamisatsumaniensis
CAGAGAAAAGCCATTCACTAAATGCAACTTTGAACTCATCTGAAATGCTGAGTGGTAAGATATTCTCGATAGACTTTTCTAACCAGGGATTCTTCCTTTCCTTAGTCATCGACATACTCCATTAAAAAACATAACGCCCTTGTGAAGGTGCCCGCCCCGAAACCAAAGCCTTGCCCCGTAATCACAAAAGCCTATTCATACTAAAAATGCCACGTGTTAAGGGTCAACTTACACAGCTTGTTATATGAGCACTGAACTTAAAGCGGCTTGGCCGCCCCACCGAGACAGCAGGAAAACAACCCATTGAACGATGCTGACTGTAACCGCGAGCACCACACTACCAACTATTGAAACCTAACTTGGCAGTGTAATTTCAGCAACTTAGTAAACACTGAAATAATAACGAACCAGCACTAGATTCAACAGTGCGGATTCATAAATCTGAGAGAGACAAGGCTATTTGTACCAATGAACATTGGCATGAGATTAAAGTTAACCGCACCATTTCATGGAACGATTTTCACTGCATTGCAACCCACATTGAAACCATAAAACAGCCAGCGACAAAGAGACCTAAACCGTAAGAAAAAATGGCATATAACGCCCTTGTGAAGGTGCCCGCCCCTAAACCAAAGCCTTGCCCCATAATCACAAAAGCTGATTCATACTAAAAATGCCACGTGTAAAGGGTCAACTTGCACAGTTTGTTATATGAACAC
>NZ_JAKJSI010000118.1:0-683 GCF_050336695.1 Photobacterium minamisatsumaniensis
AAGTTAATACGTCCTTCATCGCCTCTGACTGCCCAGGCATCCACCGTGTACGCTTAGTCACTTAACCATACAACCCCAAGAGGTTTCGTATGGCAACAACCAAGGTTCACTCTCTATAAAAGAGAATTATTTGTTTTCGCCGGACTCTTACACAAGACACTTGAATGTGTTTGTTTTGAGAACTCGTATCTCGTTCTTATTAAAAGAAGCAAGATACATTTGTAATTGAATCCTAAGATTCAATTTACTAGTCAGCTTTCCAGATTGTTAAAGAGCATGTGTTTCATTATCTCCGAAGAGATATAAGAACCACTTTCTAACAACACTCATCAGAGTGTATTTAGAAAGTGGCGTCCCATAGGGGAGTCGAACCCCTGTTACCGCCGTGAAAGGGCGGTGTCCTAGGCCTCTAGACGAATGGGACTAAGTRTTTCTTGCGAATGTTGTTRGGCAACATTCGCGCTCTCTTACATTTCGACCAAGCAATCTGTGTGGACACTGCATAAAACAGCAGGTCATATCGTTAAGGAGGTGATCCAGCCCCAGGTTCCCCTAGGGCTACCTTGTTACGACTTCACCCCAGTCATGAACCACACCGTGGTAAACGCCCTCCCCGAAAGGTTAAGCTATCTACTTCTGGTGCAGCCCACTCCCATGGTGTGACGGGCGGTGTGTACAAGGCC
>NZ_JAKJSI010000119.1:0-601 GCF_050336695.1 Photobacterium minamisatsumaniensis
CCATGCTACCGCCAACTGAATTACAAACTTGGCTTCGTAATTTCAGCAACTTAGTAAACACTGAAATCATAACGAACCAGCACGAAAATCAACAGTGCGGATTCATGACTTTGAGAGAGACAAAGCTATTTATACCAATGAACATTGGCATGAGGTTTAGGTTAACCGCACCAATTCACGGAACGATTTTCATTGCATTGCGACCCACATTGAAACCACAAAACAACCAGCGGCAATGAGACCTAAACCATAAGAAAAAATGGCATATAACGCCCTTGTGAAGTTGCCCGCCCCTGAACCAAAACCTTGCCCAGTAAACACAAAAGCTTATTCATACTAAAAATGCCACGTGTTAAGGGTCAACTTACACAGCTTGTTATATACCTTACGACTTACCTAAGTATGGAGCTAGAATACTACTGACTTGCTCGCGACAAAGGCCGATTTCAACACTAATACCAGCCTGCTTTAAGATTTCGATTCCTCGACCACTATTACGTGGATCAGGGTCGAGAATAGAGACCACCACATGCTTAATGCCAGAGCTTACCAATATACTTGCACAAGCAGGTGTTCGTCCAACAAACGAGCAAGGCTCTAG
>NZ_JAKJSI010000023.1:0-139318 GCF_050336695.1 Photobacterium minamisatsumaniensis
ATATTAAGAATATATACCCCCATTTCTCATTTTAAAGAAAAAGAATAAAACATCTCATATATAAGACTGTATCTGAGATTATCAATTAACCACTTATTCTCAGTTCGTCTATCATTTTCTTATTAAATGTTGTCAGTATTTTATTACTGCATAATAAGTAATGAACATTCTTAGGGTAATTTTATATTCTTAAGTGAGGAAATCGTGAGTACTTTCAATAACAAGAGCTTTATCGCGCTTCTTGCTTTGTTATCAGGGACAGTTGCAGCAGAAACCACTGATTCCAATCAGGAACAACCAAAACCTAAACGTGTTCAAACCTGGGGCGATTTGTTAGATCCAGATCTACCAGGGGTTTTGACACCAAAGGGCTCGTTTGTTCTTGATACGTCTTTCTCCTATACCCAAAACTCATCTAATAGTGTTTCCATCGTTGGATATACTGTTCTACCTTCACTTATCGTCGGATTGATTAGGGCAAGTGATATTGACAGGACAACGTTAACACTTGGGCTAACTGGCCGCTACGGTATAACTAATCGCCTAGAGGTAGAAGCCCGGATTCCATGGGTATACCGTACCGACTCTATCTTTGAGCGTGAAGCATCATCAGGTACACCAACCGATACACTACGCACCATCAATGGTAGTGATATTGGTGATATAGAGGCGGCTTTCAAATATCAGATCAATATGAAGGAAGCACCCTACTGGATTGGTAGCCTTCGATTCAAAAGTACTACCGGTAAATCACCTTATGATGTACCTGTAAACGATCTCAACGATTTTGAAGAGCTCCCTACAGGCTCTGGCTTCCCAAGTATTGAGCCGGGGCTAACGATGATCATGCCAATCGATCCTGCCGTTATCTATGCAAATCTGAGTTACATCTGGAATATTAAAGATGATGTTGAAGTTGATGTGACATCGGGTGATCAAGAATTTCAAGCGAGTACC
The DNA here is from genome assembly GCF_050336695.1 of Photobacterium minamisatsumaniensis. Taxonomy (NCBI): domain Bacteria; kingdom Pseudomonadati; phylum Pseudomonadota; class Gammaproteobacteria; order Vibrionales; family Vibrionaceae; genus Photobacterium; species Photobacterium minamisatsumaniensis. The sequence continues at coordinate 958 of NZ_JAKJSI010000023.1, forward strand.
ATCGATTTGGGTGACACCATATCATTCAGCGCTGGTATGGGGTTCTCGGTTAACCCTAAGTTCTCTTTCAGTATTGGTTTAAGCCATAAGACAATTTTAAAATCAAAAATTGACGGCTCTACACCTTCCGATGCGAAACTGCTTCAACTTGATTCATTATCATTTGGCGCTAACTATGCTATCAGCCCCAAAACCACTCTTAATATTGGTGCAACAGCAGGTCTAACAGCCGATGCTCCTGACTTCCAGTTATCGGTTCGTATTCCTTACACCCTAAAATAACCCCGCTCCACTCTTCAATAAAAGCCTCGTAATTATTTACGGGGCTTTTTAACACAATGACTAAAGTCTAATTTTCCTCTATGCTATGTCGGAATTAGAATGTGTTACAGGAAAATAGACATGTCCACGTCGCTAGAAACAAGCCAAGTTGAAGCTATTCAGGGTTATGACACTGAAAAACGATACAAATACTTAGTTAAAGAAGTTGTTGCTAACCGTGAAATTTGGATTCTGACAGATGAGCATGGTTGTGTAATGCTTAATACTGATGATGAAGATTGCGTACCAGTTTGGCCAAATCAAGAATTTGCTGAATCATGGGCAACAGGCGAATGGGACCACTGTAAAGCAGAGTCCATTTCTTTGAACAAGTGGCATAGTCGCTGGACTCATGGCCTTGAAGATGATGAACTCGCGATTGTTATTTTCCCAAATCAAAACGAAGATGGCCTCGTTGTATACCCTGACGAGCTAGATTTTGAACTTAAGCAACAAGCACGTAAGCAAAAATAACGCAACTACGTGAAAACTAATTAACACAAAAGGGTCTTTAAGACCCTTTCTAGGAGCTAAACAGCCATGGACGCGCTACTGGATCAAATCAAAAACCGCTCAGAAACAGTCTCTTTCAAAGATGTTATTAGTGCCATTGGCCATTATTATGTCTACACACCTACCCCTTTTACCAATGGATTAGGTAAAGAAACGTTACATAACGGCGCTGGACAAAATGAAGGCTCATGCAAAATCTTTGCTTTCGCTCAAGATCAGCAACTGACTGAAGCTGAAACATTGGCTTGCTTTGGCGATTATTATCGTACCGACGTACTACTTCACCCAGAAAAAACCGATCACCAAAATATCCGTCACTTCATGAAGTATGGCTGGCAAGGTATTCAGTTTGAAGGAACTGCATTAATAGCACAGCAAAAAGCGTCAGCTTAATAGCTATCTGCAATAGCAAATAACCGTCGATATCAATACCCAAGTAAATTCTACATCCATGATGTATAAATACTTGGGCATAATGACGATATTCAGTTTATACGATTAAAAATTAGTCGTACTTTACTTTAATGGTTTCTGGCAGTGCGAGCACTTCGTGGGCGGTTTCATGAAAAATGGCGAGCGCGAAGCATTGCCGCAAGCGTCACAAAATTTAGTTGAACGTATTGTTAGCCATGTCAGTGGCACCATAAAGGCCAATAAACCAAGCATCATCATCATTGGAGGTTGCATATATATAATGACCGCGCCAATAATAACATTGCTGCATATAGTGTAAATTGGCCATAATTTACGTTTCTTCGCAACGTCAGAGCCGCGTTGAAATAACATAAAGCTACCCACAGACAATGCCAGCCAAACAATCGCAAAAGTTATCAATAGTTCTTGCTGCAAAACCTTTCCTTTTTAGGTTGTACGTATTTAATATAAAAACAATTTACAGTGATTAATCGTATTTTGATATAAAAAACCTAGTACTAATTGAACTTAGCAAGCTAAGTTCAGCCGCCCGCCTAGATAAAACCAGTCAAAATTTGAACACTTTTCCCTTTGAGCCGTTTCAGCTCTCTTTACAAAATTGTATTCAGATCACACAGGAAATTAGTTGATTGGGAAGCCAGTCACAACCTCATCATTTCCTTCCTAACTTTCATCTTGATTCATATTGAAAGCACCACCTCTGCCCCTATATCTTTACTAGGCCACTTGGAAGATTAAGTGGTGTTACCAAGGAGTTTCAATGATCGCGAAGTCTTTATTCAAAACCTGTTTTGTTCTGCTATGCATTCTCGGACGTGGGCCTGTTGCTGGTGCAGCTATCCCTCAATTTACCGATTCAGATATCGAGCATCCATCACCGACACAAGATACAAAGAACAAATTTCAACGCTCACTTAGTGGCCTTTTTTCTATCCCGAGCTTTAGATCGCACAATGTTTACCAACCCTACAGTCAATTTGAAGACCTTTATGCACAAGCTGAACCTGCACAGCAAGAGCTTGAGCTACTGCTTAAAGAAATTAGCCTGCATTCATCAGCAGCCCCGATTTTACCCGGTATAAAATCAAAACAACGTGCCCAGTACAAGATTGCAACCGAACTTGGTGGTCATACTGAACGCCTCACCGATATTGCCCGCGGTACATTGGTTGCTAAAGATATTGGCTCGCTAGTGCATGCTTTTGAACAATTAAGTAAAGAAACCAATGTGGTTGAAGTCAAAAACAGATTTAAACACCCCGCCCCATCAGGTTACCGCGACCTTAAAATGCTCATTCAGCTACCTCAAAGTAATTTAATCGCTGAAGTTCAGTTGCACCTTGATAGCATTGCAGAAATTAAAAGTGGACCTGAACATAAAATTTATGAGCAAATTCAACAAACAGAGCGCTTATCCCTAGCACAGAATAGAGCCTTAAATGATATTGAAACAGCACGTATTAATGTACTGCGTAAACAAACACAAAAAATGTATCAAGACGCTTGGTATCAATACCTACAGCCTGATCAGCTAAACACAAGCGTATTAAGAATGGCAAGTTAAACCACGGCATCATTACCTTCGATACAGGCTAGTTCCAACGTATTAATGAACTAGCCTAAACGATACTTGGCCACCCTATTGTTTATTCCTCCCAATTCATCTTGTGTTCAGATAGAAGTGTTAATCTACTCAGTATAAAGTGTAGCTAGCGACACAACCTGATACGTCACCTTTACTAAGCAGCATAAAAACCGCTTAAAGATACCGTTTTACGTATAGTGCTAAGTCTTGACGACTAGCATGACAGGAGTTGTTCAATGGATATTAAATCTGTACTTCGTACTGGCTTTATTCTTCTTATGGTTTTTGGTCGAGGCTCAGCTGTAGCGTCACCAGTAGCCAGCTTTCCAGAGCTAGATTACGAAGTATCATCTAAACAATCTGAGACTAGTAAAAAAACCTTTCAACGTAGCTTAAGTGGCTTATATGCCATTGAAAGCTGGAAATTCAATGCTATCCAGCAGCCATATGCTGACTTTGAAGCAATGTACAATGCCGCACCTGCAGCTCAACAAGAGTTAGCAAACCTTATTAGCGAAATCAGCTTAATTACTCAAACAGAATCAGTTGTACCACCGGTAAAAAGTAAAACTCGGGCTGAGATTAAAATTAATACCGAATTAAACGGCCAAGCAAATAAAATCACTGATCTAGCACGAGCGTCAATTGTCGCTGACGATATACCAAGCTTGGTACAGGCTTTCGAGTTGATGAATAAAGAAGTAGATGTTGTTGCGATTAAAAACCGATTCAAAACACCCACAGAATCAGGCTATCGCGATCTGAAAATGCTAGTTCAATTACCGAAATCAAAAATGATTGCTGAAGTGCAACTGCACTTAAGTGCTATCTCTACAGTTAAAAATGGCGATGAACACGAAATATATGAACAAGTGCAAAATATTGAACGAAAAGCACTCGCTCAAGATCGTGAAATAACAGAGTTTGAACTGGCTCAAATTGCCAAACTAAGGGCCACATCTAAAACCCTATACCACAACGCATGGCAGCAATATTTACAACCTGTGACCATTGCGAGTTAAACGTATAATGCTTCCCCTGTAGAGGCCGTTTAGTTTGCTAAACGGCTTCTACAAACCCTGTTTCATCCCAAGCCCATACCGTAGCTCAATGCAGCGCTGTCTTAAAAACATAACATCAACGAAAACAAACCGCAGAATTTTCGTGAAAGATGCCGAATCTCAATTATGCTTATTGTAATTAACTAGAACTTAAACTAGCAATTGGCGCTTAAACTAGAGTTTTATCATAAGTATTTTTAAGGCCGTCACTGCAACGTTTTCAACGCTAGAGAGATAAAATATGAGTAATCGTTACCAGCCTATCGACTGTAATCTTCACGATTACTTTGAATTAGCATGCCTTTATCACTATGACGTAAAGCTCGACTTGCAAGACGAGAGCTCGATTGAAGGAAGGTGCATAAATACTGAAACGCAGAAAGATAAGTCGGAGTGGTTAATTTTTAAAACTGAATACCAGTACACTAAAATACGACTTGATTTCATTTTACAGATGTCATCAAAAACACCCGGAGCGAAGTTTTCTGTCATACAATGCAAAAAGAGCACCTTACAGTGCTCTTCATAATGGTTGAAAATAGCGTATGGCGGCTACTTATGTACCATGATTTCTAAGATTTGTACGTCTGTTTGCGTCATAGAGCCGTTTGCTAATGCTGACATATTTCGGATAGACACGTCTACATCATCAGCAACAATACCTTCGTTGCCTGTTACTCGAATTCCATCGAGCGCCATTAAAGCGGCTTTAATCGCAGCACTTGCCGATGATGATACTTTCATCGCACAGCTTGTTTTCGCCCCATCACAAATGATACCTGTAATATCACCTATCATGCTGCAAATAGCATCGCTTGCTTGCTTAAAGTTACCACCAAGTAACCATGTCATACCTGCGACAGCCCCCATAGACGCTGTCGTTGCACCGCAAAGTGCTGATAGCTTGTTTTGGTAGCTCTTTATGTAAATTGCCATTAAGTGCGACATCATCAATGCGCGAGTCGTTGTTTCAAGATCCGCCTTAATGTGCTCCGCAACAACCACAACGGGCATGGTTGCAGCAATGCCTTGGTTTCCAGACCCCGAATTACTCATTGCTGGTTTCATAGCACCGTCCATACGCGCATCGGATGCAGCAGAAGTGCGACGTAATATATCGGTCATCAACCCGGCAGTTAGTAGCCCTCGGTCAATATTTCGCTGAAAAGTCGCACCGATCTGTAACCCATATTTGCCTGTTAGTCCTTCTTCAGACAATGCATTATTTAACTCTAATGATTGAGTAATAAAGCCTAAATCTTCAATCGGCGCGTTCAACGCAAAATCATAGATATCTTGTGCGGTTGCCTCTTCGAAAATATTTACTTTTTTATTCGCTTTGTCTTGCTGAGCATCTGATTTTTGGTCAGCAATAAACGTGGTTTCGCCGTTAACCTCAATTGAGACAACCTCAGTATGGCTGTCGGCAATAATCACTGTTGCTGTACCCGTGCTATCACTCACCGTTACTTTGGCAAAAAGAATATTGCTCACTTTCGCCACACCAACAGATACACAATTCGCATCAAGCAGCGATTTCGCTTCATCAACATCGGCAGAGGTAATATTCTTAAGCACTTCCAACCCAGCCGTTGGCACACCGGCTAACGCACCAACCGCAGCAGCAATAGGTAACCCCACCATCCCCGTTCCCGGAACACCAACACCCATGCCATTTTTCATCAGGTTAGGAGAAACAAAAGCATCTATTCGTACAGGCTTACCCGATAAGTGCTGAGTAGCAATCGAGGCGGCAAGTGCAACAGAAACAGGTTCGGTGCAACCAAGAGCAGGAACAACTTCGCGCTTAACCGTTTTAATAAAATCAGCCCATAAATGCTTTTTCATTGTCATATACCTTTAGTGTAGGGAGGCAGGTTCACAACACATGCTGTCGCACAGTAAACCTTTTAATTTATGGGGATAATCTACACGTATTAATGGAAAAACTTTTGCTATAGTTTCTCTTGATTGCACGATTTATAAGAAAAATATTCCAAAAAATATGATATTGAAGCAAAACTTTCTCCATAACATGCTTTTGAGAGGTAGGTAACACTTTTTGGAGCTTGGTACTTAAGAATAGTAGGAAGGTATTTTCGATAGGGGAATAATGAGTGAAGCGAATTCACTCATTATTAATATTCACAATGCAATCATGCCAATCGATTTAACTCGCAGCTTTCAACTCTGGCTGTGATACTGGCAGCAGTTCGTCAACAATACGTTTGAGCAAGAAGGTTTCACGTTCAATAGACATGCCTTTTTTCTCGCTATTCGCCATTGTATGCTCATTATGGGCAATAGCTTCGAAGATATTCATCCAGACAGGCTTCATACCATTTTTCACTTCATAATCTTCAAGCTTGGTTTCACCCAATTGCTCATCAATCGTACACACATAGCAATATGATTCCATATGTACGATATCGTGCCCAGGCTTGAACCATGGGCGATATTCTTCGTACATACCAAACTCAGCAATGTCACGAATATTCTGTGCACCCGTTTCTTCTTCAAGCTCTCGAATCAACCCCTCGATAGCATCTTCGCCATCATCAATGCCTCCACCCGGTAAGGTGTAGTCATGATAACGCTCCGTGTACAACATCAAGATATCTTCCCCATTAAGGATAATGCCTCGTGCCGCTTTGCGGTGAAAGATTGTTCCATCAAGGTTTGTCAGGTCAGGATATACTGTTGATTTTAATAAGCGCATGACAGAGGAGATCTCGTGGCTAGTTTCAAAGCGGTGCATTGTAACCATCTCGTGACCACCGCGCAAATCGCCACACCCCTGTCACCTAAGTTTACATTACTACCACGTAAACAGACGCTTCAAGAATGTTTCTACTTTCTTCACACAACCTTGTTTAAGAGAGCCTTGCGGATCCCATGCAGGTAGGTGCGTTTGTCCAACACAACTTTGGGATAATACGCCTCGTTGGTCACGGTAATAATCGAAATCGACAACCTGTTCAGGCGCTCGCATGACTAGCGGTTCAGGATCACGATGTTGAATATAATCGGCGTATAAACGTAACGGTCCAGATGAACCTGTTAGTTTTACCGCTTTATTGTCATCTCTCCCCATCCATACCGTCACAACTTCACGTCCATCAATACCCACATACCAGCTATCTCGTCCTTTATCTGACGTACCAGTTTTCCCTGCAAGTCTAGATGATGGTAATACCGAGTTCAAATAACGCCCAGTCCCCTCAGACACGACTTTTTGCATACTATACATTGTTAGCCATGCTGCTTGTTCTGACACCGTAGCATTGGATGTAGGCAAGGTTTGATATAGCAAATCACCTTGCTGATCAACAACGGCACTGAGCGCACTTAATTCACTACGATGGCCGCCGCTGGCGATGGTTTGATACATTTGTGTGACTTGAACGGGTGTTAATGTAAAAGCACCTAATAGCATTGAAGGCAGTTTGGGCACTTCATTAGGATCAACCCCCAGCTTAGACATGGTATCGATGACTTTATCTAACCCTACCGCCATACCAAGATTCACTGTCGGTATGTTATAAGACTTCGCCAAAGCCTGATATAACGGCACCTCTCCACGAAATTGACGATCGTAATTTCGAGGTGACCAATCTTCACCATTTTGGCCTTTTAGTGTTAACGGCCGATCTTGTAAACTACTTGCCAACGAGAAACGCTTAGGCATTTCAAGTGCTGCTAGATATATCGCGGGCTTTACTACCGAGCCAATTTGCCTTTTCGCGTCAATTGCACGGTTAAAACCATCATATCCAGTACGAGACCCACCTACCATCGCGCGGATCTCACCTGTCATACGGTCTGCGATAACAACAGCCGTTTCCAACTCATCACCCACTTTCGCTTCAAGCTTAGGAATTGTTTTCCGAACAGATTGTTCAACCATTGCCTGTGAGCGAGGGTCTAGCGTGGTAAATAACCTTACCCCTTGCCCTGATTGGTAATTATCAACTTTTTGCTCTAGCTCTCTTTGTAGCTGACCAAAATATGCTGGCTGACGATTAGCAATAGTGCCTTTACCCTGTATATCAAGGGGCTTTTCTACGGCAGCTAAATAGTCAGCCTGCTCAAGAGCACCATTGTCGACCATCAGCTTAAGTACGAGGTTACGGCGGCGCTCTGCGCGTTCCGGATAACGCCACGGATTGAAATATGACGGGCCTTTCACTAGCCCTACCAATAATGCCTGTTGGTCAACACGCAATTCAGTCAGCGGTAAACCGAAATAATACCGTGAGCCCAGTTCGAAACCATGCACCGCGTCACGGCCACTTTGCGCTAAATAAACCTGATTCAAATAGGCATCAAGAATTTGATCTTTGCTGTAACGATAATCAATGATTATCGCCATATAAGCTTCTTTGAATTTGCGCCACAAGCTACGCTCACTGGTTAAGAAGACATTTTTAGCAAGTTGCTGGGTTAATGTACTTCCCCCTTGCACTGTCCTCCCTGCTTTTAGATTCGCGATGAAAGCACGTGCAATCGCTGTTGGTGAAATACCGTCATGGTTATAAAAATCACGATCTTCGGTCGCAATCAAAGCATCGACCAGTGGCTGAGGCATATCCTCTTTCGAGCGGTAGATACGCTGCTCTTCGGTTTTTGCTTCTAACATTCCCAATAGCTTGGGTTCTACTCGAGCAATGCCTAATTCACGTTCACTACTTACCTCGTAAATGCGGCGTACTTTAGAATAATCGAACTCAACGATAAGATGGCGTGAACCTTGTTGTCCGTCCCTGAACTCAAAAGGACGACGAATAAACTCCACTTTTAAACGGCTTGTTGAATATTCACCCGCTTTAGCTGGTGCTCCATCAACCTTACGATACTTCAAGACTTCTAGTTCATTCACTAAGTCTTCATAACGAACAATGGCGCCAGGCTGTAACGTCAATTCACGGGCATAGACGACGGAAGGTAATTGCCATAATTGCCCTTCGAATTTCGCTGTTATTTCATCGCTTATCGAGAAGCCCATCTTAACCAAACCACCAGACACCAGTAGCAACCCACCAACAGTGCCATAGGTGAAAAATTGGCGCATACGCCCCTTCGGTCTCTGAGAGTTGCCCTGCATTTGCTCTGAGAACTGTGGCTTTCCGGCTTGTTGATTAGCATTTTGTTGCTTATCGCTATTTGGCTTCTGTTGATCTGTCATAATGTCTTGCTGGTTACGAGTTCGCGCCGACCTTACCTCATGAACAAACCGTCGGTGTCATCGCTATGTCAAACAGACACTGGCTTTTAATGTTAAAATCACTCAAAATACGCCCCCCTTTAAAGGGCTATACAAGCCACAGGGCGGGAATGTCACTGGTATATAAAACGAACAACTGCGTGATATCTACCTATGCTCTTATTAATACAGATAAAAAAGCCGAGATAAAATGGAACGCGATTATAAACTTGAATGCTTACTAACGATGCCGCGCCACGAACTAGAAGAATTTAGCTTACGCGTTGTGGGTCGTATGGTTCCAGAAGATGTCATGCAAGAATTGTTTACCTTCGAGCAAGAAGAAGTAGACAGTGAAGAACGCATGAAATCGGCACAATTTGACGCCATGCTACGAATGACAGCCATTGCTTTGGGTGAAGTTGGCGTGGCATTTTCAGAGTCTGAAAATGCGCTGCAGAATAGTGAACGTATGTATCGCCTAATTCTATGGCACTTCTATGCAATGTCGTTCAACCTTGAAGAAGCGGTTAGCCTTGAGCAGCACTGCGAGCAAGTTGAAGCACTGTTAGTTAAAGCTCCAAAAGACGCATTTGGTTGGGTAAAAGTACTGACTGATTTACTGCACAAATATGCAGAATTAAGTGAGCAAAAAGGCGCTAAGTAAACCGCATATTACGCCTGTATTTCGATTTAAAACTGGCATTCTTTACCCTTCAGTAAAGAATGCCTCTTTTTTATTGAGTATGCCCTACGCGGCATAAGCCTGCGTTGCATAAATTTACAATGATGCTTGATGTTTATTGATTAAATCAGCCATCGCCTCTTCGGCACGTTGCTGCGCATGCTCAATCGTATCTTCATGGCTCATCGCCTCGATAACTTCATAATAACACTTCAGTTTTGGCTCCGTACCTGAAGGCCTAACAACCACCCTTGAACCATCATCTAAGCGGTAGATCAGTACATCACTGGCCGGTAAATCAATACTTTCCACTTCGCCATCAGCATGAATTTTTTTAGATACTTTAAGATCGTCAGTGATCATCACTTTGCGCCCAGCAATACAGCTTGGCGGGTCAGCACGTAGAGTATCACCAATAGGTGGAGAGCCAGCATCAAGTGCAATACTGCGTTGAGCGTTAAGGTACAAACCGTGCTCTCGGTATATCGCTTCCAGCCTATCCCATACTGTATGATTATTAGCAGATAGCTCAGCAGTTAGTTGCGCGAAAGCAACTAAAGCCGATAATCCATCTTTATCCCACACGGTGTTGCCAACGGTATAACCAAGTGCTTCTTCGTAAGCAAACAAAAACTGGCTATGCTCGGTTTGCTTTTGCATCGCGACATTTGTTAGCCATTTAAAACCCGTTAGAGTCTGGAAATACGTCGCATCAACCGATTTGGCAACTTGTTCAAGTAGGCTCGACGAGACAATTGTCGTGCCAACTAAACATTGTTCTGGTACCGCATGAGTCAATAAATAGTGACCGAGTAAAACACCGACTTGATCCCCTGTTAGCATCTTATAAGTACCTGATTCCGTACGAACAGCAACAGCAAAGCGGTCGGCGTCAGGATCGTTTGCACAAGCAAGATCAGCGTTATGCTCCTGTGCTTCCGCTATCACCAAATCCATGGCGCCAGCTTCTTCTGGATTCGGAAAATTAACAGTTGGAAAACGGCCGTCGGGCTCTCTTTGTACTTGCACACTATAAACCTGATTAAACCCTGCATCTTTTAATAATGCTTCAGCCATTTCCGCTCCAACGCCGTGCATCGCGGTATAAGCTAAACTAATATCCTGCGGCTGAGTATGATTTGATAAATAGGTACTGCCCGTTAAGGCGTCACGATACTGGGTATAAAAATCAGAGTTTAACCATACCAACGAGCCTTGCAACTCTGCCGCTTCAAGTGTCATGACGGGTAGTGCCTCGCTTGCAGCTACCTCTATGGTGGCGGCAATACCGGTATCATGTGGTGGGATAATTTGCGCGCCATTGCTCCAATATACTTTAAATCCATTATAGGCTGGCGGGTTATGACTTGCGGTAACCACAATACCTGCTGCAGCACCAAGCTGGGTGACCCCAAAAGCGACCAGTGGCGTAGGAGCGACTTTCTCGGTCAAAAACACTTTAATCCCTAAAGCGACCAACATACATGCTGCATCTTCAGCAAACTGTTTCGAGTCTGGGCGTCCGTCATAACCGATGATGACACCTTTATTGGCAGCATTCGCCACCTCGGCCAATAGATATCTCCCTAAGCCGACCGCAGTTTCTTGTATGACGAGTCGGTTCATACGGTTGGGTCCAGCGCCTACAATACCTCTCAAACCGGCGGTACCAAATGCCAAGCGGGATGAAAACCTATCTTCGATTTCTGAACGATTGTTGGTATCAATTAGCTGCTTTAGTTCTTCTCTGGTGACAGGATCTGGGTCACGAGCCAACCACTGTGATACTTCACTATTCATTTGGGTATTCCCTAACATCAAACAAACCTACTGCATGAAGTATAGAAGCTGAATTTCGAAGTAGAATAAAAGCAATATTTCACCAATAAGAACTTAAACTATTCCTTTGCTACACCCTCAACGTTTATTCATACAAAAAAAAACCAGCTCCCGAAGGAACTGGTTTCTTAGCTATGCTTTTTCAGCAATTGAAGTCTAAATATTAGTCTTCAGTGCGTGGCTTACGCTCACGACGTGGTGCTGCGCTATGGTTGCGCTCGCCACGGTGGCTGCCACGGCTGTCGCCGCCACGGTTACGATCGAAACGACGCTCGCCATCACGACGGCCACGGTTACCATCACGGTTACCATCACGGTTACCATCACGACGACCACGGCCACCATCACGGCTTCCACCACGGTGTTCGCGAAGTACTTCACCTTCAACAACAACCGCTTTTACGTCATTCTGACGAATACGTAGTTTCTTAAGCTGTGCTGCAACTTCTGCTGTCATCTTCTTAGGAAGTTGAACAAACGTATGTGAAGGAGCCAGTTTAATTGCACCGATGAACTCTTTGCTTAGACCAAGCTCGTTTGCGATTGCGCCAACGATATCTTTAACCTGAACACCTTGTTCACGACCAACTTGTAGCTGGTACGTATCCCAATCAGCATTGTTGGTACGACGTTCGCCACGCTCACCGCGCTCACGACGTTCACCACCACGTTCACCACCACGGTCATCACGACGACGCTCACGACGTTGTGCTTCACGCTCGATAGCAGCGATCATTGGGTCCGGACCTTTGTAGAACAACGGACGGTTACCCTGCTGGCGTTGAAGTAGCATTGCGGCAAGTGTTACTGCATCTACTTCGATAGATTCTTGTAGCTTTTCAACAAGCTCAACAAATGCTTCTACATTAACCTGCTCTTTTTGAACAGCTAGTTCTTCACCTAGACGGTTAAGACGAGATGCTGCAACTAGATCACGGTTTGGAAGTTGAATCTCTTCCATGCGAGATTTAGTTACGCGCTCGATAGTGCGAAGCATACGGATTTGGTTAGTACGAACCAATAGGATCGCTTTACCAGAACGGCCAGCACGACCAGTACGGCCAATACGGTGAATGTATGACTCTACATCGAATGGGATATCGTAGTTGAAAACGTGTGTAATACGTGGAACATCAAGACCACGAGCAACAACGTCAGTTGCAACTAGAATATCGATAACACCACGTTTGATGTGATCAACAGTACGCTCACGTAGAGACTGAGGAATATCACCGTGAAGTGCAGCTGCTTTAAAGCCACGAGATGATAGCCAATCAGCTAGACGCTCAGTATCTTGACGAGTACGTACGAATACGATTGAAGCATCAGTCTCTTCTGTTTCTAGAAGACGGCTCATTGCTTCGTCTTTTTCTACACCTTTTACTACCCAGAACTGCTGCTCTACTTGAGAAACAGTACGGTTTTCGCCAGCAACGTCGATACGCTCTGGGTTACGTAGGAAACGGTCAACAATTTGCTTAACGATTGGAGGCATAGTTGCCGAGAACAATACACGCTGAGCTGATTCAGGCGCTTGCTCCATGATCCAAGTTACGTCGTCAACAAAGCCCATTTTTAGCATTTCATCGGCTTCATCAAGTACAAACGTACTTACTTCGTCAAGGTGTAGACGGTCACGAGAGATAAGATCTTTAACACGACCAGGAGTACCAACAACAATGTGAGCACCATTTTTAAGTGCACGCATTTGATCAACGATAGAAGCACCACCGTAGATTTCTAGTACTTTAAGGCCTTTGATATTTTGACCAAGAACCTTGATTTCTGCAGCAACTTGAATCGCAAGTTCACGCGTTGGCGCCATTACGATAGCCTGAGGCTTATGCTGAGAAAGGTCTACTTTATTAAGAACAGGTAGTGAAAACGCAGCCGTTTTACCAGTACCCGTCTGTGCTTTACCTAGTGCATCAACACCAGTAAGAAGCAGAGGAATTGATGCCGCCTGAATTGGCGTTGGTGATACGAAGCCCATTGAGTCAAGAGCAGATAAAAGTGTGTCAGCCAAATCTAATTGGCGAAATTCTGTAACAGATTCTAGCATTGGGATCCCAATAAATAATCTAACGTAAAACGGGGCCCCTAAAGCTAAAGAACGGTTCTGCAATAGCAACCACAAGCATGGGCCTCGACGATATGAGGCGCGTATTCTGCTCCATTACTCGATAAAATGCCAGAAAAAATTGAGCAATGTCACAAAATAACTTTCAAGCACCTATTATTTAAACAATAAGGCTGACAGCTAACCCATAACTGGCTATTAAAACGCCTCRAACCATCATATTTTCCTTTAAATGGTAGGAGTTACCTCTTCTGTGTTCACCTTTAAATAAGAAATATCACCTTTATTCACTCGTAAAACCCTTTGTTTCATTTTGGAATATTTGATTACGCCCGTACGCCTTTGCCTGATATAACGCTTTATCAGCCCCTCCCATAAGCACGTTCTCTTTAATCATCTCGGTTGGGAGGACAGTGTGACAACCAAGGCTGATTGTGACTACGCCTCTTTCAGCTCCTACATGCCTGATTGATAAGCGTAAAACTGCCTCTAACATTTTCTCAGCGATCATTTTTACCGCTTTAATAGAAGACTTTGGAATTAAACAGGCAAATTCTTCCCCACCAAAGCGACTTATCACTACGCTTTTATCGCTTTTGACCACATTCTCTAATGTAGCAGCAATTTTCCTCAAACAAGCATCCCCTTCCATATGCCCGTACTGATCATTAAATCGCTTAAAATTATCAACATCAATCATGATTAAGCTTAGTGGGACCTTCTTTGTAAGCGCCTTATTCCAATAACGCTTTAAAGTGATATCAAAAAAACGACGATTCGCAATCCCCGTTAAACCATCTTGCATCGACCATTGCTCAAGTTGCTGGTTGGCTTTTTCAAGTGCTTGATTTGAAGCAAGCAGTTCTTGAGTTCGTTCATTAACCCGTGCCTCTAATTGATGATTCAATTTACTCAACTCGTCATGATTACGCCTAATCACAATTTGCTGCCCAAGAGCAGCACCAAATAGCTTTAGAATTTCTCGTTGATGTTCAGTTAACGTACGTTGATTAATTAAGTTATCTGCAGCAATCCAACCAATGCAACGCTCACCATTCCACATAGCTATCATCGCATTCCAACCAGTGCCCACTTTATCTGTTCCGTAATATAAAGGTGCATTCTCTTTTACGACGACGTGGTCTTTACGGCTGAGTGCTTCATTAACTAAAGGATGATCTGGTATTGAGCTCATGAATGCACGCCGTGAAACTAGATGGCCATCTGGGTCGGTGCCGTATGTACCGCGCATTTCATTTTTATCGAAGTCTGTCAAAAATATCGCCATACGATCAATCGCCAAATACTTACGTCCTAGCATGACTGCATTTTTGTATAACACCTCTAGATTTTCAGCTTTCGATAACTCTAAGCTGACATCATGAAGCCTTTTCAGTAACGATAAGTATTGGTTAATCGAATGGTTACTCACCTTGAGTTCAGCTTCAACACTGCGCCGTGTTAAATGCTGGTCTAATACTTCTTGCTGTAAAATCCGTGCACTAACATCTGAAGCTAATAACATCAGTAGGTCTTCCACCTGCTGTAAGCGGGCTTCAAACACATCGGGCTGATCTGTCTCTGCATATATAAAGGCAACAGGACGCGAATGCATACTAATTGGCAATAGAATCTGACACCATTGCCCTTCCTCTTCTCCCCATATCGACTTATAGGGTTTACTTACATAAGTACGTACAAACTGCCCACTTTGCTTCGCTTGGTTAAAGGGACCCAAAGGCACACCGTTATAGTTTTCTAATTGAAGGGGGCGATTGTAAAATTTAAACTTTGATTTCGTCCAGCTTGCAAACACTCTGGTTTCATCATTATGTTCGACCATGAATGTTATGTACTCAAGCTTAAGCTCATGCTTGAATGTCGATAATAAGCAATGGCACCAACGTTCCATATTGGCCTGCCTCGCTAGCTGATCGGCTAACTGACTAAACTTATATACTGTCTTTGACTCCATAGTTCTACCTAACCTAACTTGATATTTTTATTACCAATATTTTTCTTGTTTTCAACTTATTACCAAATTTGAAAAGGTTTATAAATCATTGTGATGGGGATTGTGACAAGCGATTATTCATAATTTCACCAAGGCAATATGTGCTGGTAATTTTACGGTTAGCATGGTGAATAGTGGTCACTGTTGACCCATTTTAAATCTCACTCAAAAAAACCTTTTTTCTGAACAAAAGTGACAATCCCGTGATCTTCATTGGGTTAAACTTGGTTTTACGCCCTGAAGGCCTTATAGTGTGCTTGTTAACACTCTGAGAACGGGCATAATGTTTCAAGATAATCCTCTATTAGCACAGCTAAAAAAACAGATTCAGGAAACGCTTCCTAAAAAAGAAGGCAATATCAAAGCAACCGATCGTGGCTTTGGCTTTCTTGAAGTCGACAATAAGGAAAGCATTTTCATTCCACCTACCTATATGAAAAATGTCATGCACGGTGACCGTGTTGTGGCGGTTATTCGTACAGAAAAAGAACGTGAAGTTGCTGAGCCACAAGAGTTAGTGGAACAGTTTTTCACTCGCTTCATTGGCCGAGTGAAAATGATCCGCGACCGTTTACACGTCGTCCCTGATCACCCTCAGCTAAAAGATGCGATTAAAGCCCGTCCAGTGAAAGGATTAAACCCAGAACTGCTTAAAGAAGGCGACTGGGTTGTTGCAAACCTTACACGTCACCCTCTTACGGCTGATAATAAAACGTTCTTTTGTGACATCACTGAGAAAGTTACAGATAGTGGCGACAAAATTGCACCTTGGTGGGTAACACTTGCCCGCCACAACTTGCCGAATGCAGAGCCTGCACCGCAAGAAAGTTGGTCAATGCTTGAAGAAGGCCTTGAGCGACAAGACCTGACTGAACTGCCTTTCATTACGATAGATGGCGAATCAACCAAAGACATGGATGATGCGATCTACACCGTACAGAAAGAGGATGGCAGTTTTGAAATAACCATCGCTATTGCCGATCCAACCTCATACATTTCGGTTGGTGACAAGATGGATGATGAAGCTCGTGAACGTGGTTTCACTATTTATTTGCCTGGCCGTAACATTCCTATGTTGCCACGCGAGTTAAGTGATGAGCTTTGTTCACTGCTTGAAAATGAAAAACGTCCAACACTGTGTTGTCGCGTTAGCGTCGATCAAGATGGTGTTATTCAAGATGACATCCATTTCTTTGCTGCTTGGATTAAATCGCAAGGTCGTCTAGCGTATAACAACGTATCAGACTTACTAGAGAATGGTCAGTGTGAAAATTGGGCGCCAAATGACATTATCCTTGAGCAAATAACAGCACTTAAAGATTTTGCTAATGCACGTAGTAACTGGCGCGCTAACAACGCTGTTGTATTCCCAGATCGCCCAGACTACCGCTTTGAGTTGAGTGAAGACAACGATGTTGTGGCCATTCATACTGATCCACGTCGTACCGCAAACCGCATGATCGAAGAAGCAATGATCACTGCGAACATTTGTGCTGGCCGTGCATTAAAAGCTAAGTTTGGTATGGGTGTCTTTAACTACCATAACGGTTTCAATCCAGAAAAACTGGATACTGCAATGGAGTTTTTGACCAAAGCTGAAGCACCATTTGAGAAAGAACAGCTGCTTACGTTAGATGGCTTTAGTGCACTACGCCGTTGGTTGAATGAACAAGACAGCACATATCTTGATAACCGCCTACGTAAGTTCCAAGCATACAGTGACGTTGGTAACAAACCAGCAGCTCATTACGCAATGGGATTAGACGTATATGCGACTTGGACATCACCAATTCGTAAATATGGCGATATGATCAACCATCGCTTATTAAAGGCTCTTATTTCAGGTCAAACGCCAAGCCAAACACCAGACGATAACGTTGGTGAAGAGATTGCTATTCACCGTCGCAGCCACCGTATGGCTGAGCGTGATGTTGCAGATTGGCTGTACATTCGCCTATTAAAAGACGCAGTTAAAAACGAAACGGTATTCACTGCAGAGATCTTTGATATTAACCGTGCTGGTATGCGTGTTCGCTTACTGGAAAATGGGGCTGCGGCCTTTATTCCTGGTTCGTTGATTGTTGATGACAAATCTCGAATCGAGTGCAGCGGTGAGCTTGGTATTATCAATATAGATAAAATCCAAGAGTATCAACTCGGTGATAACTTTGAAGTTAAACTAGCCGAAGTTCGCACGGCAACACGCCAACTTGTTGCAAAACCAGTGAAGCAATTCCCAGTCACTGAAGCTGAGTCAGAGAAAGACGAAGCTGAAAAAGCTTAATCTCTCGCCATCATTTAGCTAAAATCCTAGAGCCAGCAAAAAAGCTGGCTCTTTTTTATATCTATAAATTAAAACCAATTAGAAAGATTAGTCAGCTATGTCAGAAAGTAACAATATTGCCACAGTACAAGACGTACAGCAGTGGCTCGAAAACGTCGTTATTGGGCTTAATCTGTGCCCTTTTGCCGCAAAGCCAAACCGTAATAACCAAATTAAAATCCATCTTCATACCAGTACCTCCGAAGAGGCACTATTAGAAGATATTTTTCAACAGCTTAAGAAGCTCGATGAAACAGCCGTTACCGATCTAGAAACAACATTAGTGGTTGCAACACAGCTGTTCAGTGACTTCGATGACTACAACCAATTTCTTGATTTAGTTGACGCGCTGGTCTTCCAATGTGGGTACGAAGGTAAATATCAAGTTGCCACTTTCCACCCAAACTACTGCTTTGCAGGCACCCAGCCCGATGATGCGGAAAACCTGACTAATCGTTCCCCTTACCCAATCTTTCACTTAATCCGTGAAGACAGCATGGAAAAGGTACTGAAGCACTACCCTGACCCTGAAGGGATCCCAGAACGAAATATCGAATGCGTCGAGAGCCTCAGTGATGAGGAAGTAAACAAGCTGTTTCCTTTTCTAAAGTAATTTATAGCTTTGTCGATAAAAGTTAGCATAATTAATACCAGCAGCTACCAACATCGTATCTCGGTAAGCTACGCTATAATTTACCTTTTACAGGTAGCCGCTGTTAATTAATCACCAACTAATGACTTTTATACTGGTAAAGTAATCAAAAAATGCAGCTAGTACCCTTTTCAATTTTTAGACATGCCTTTGTTCGGTTTTCCTTACCAAGCCTGCTTGCTTTTGCTGCATTGCTATGCCTTCAGCCGTTACAACACGCACTTGTATCTTACGAAGAGCTGCTACAATTACTTCCCTATACGCTACTCCCTATCGCTATCATATTAGGCCAGCTGTTTAACCAAGGGAGAACCTCGGTTGCTGCTTTGTTGATGCTCATTGCTTATTACATCATCCAGAGCGAACTGCAATCACCGCTTGCTGTGAATCAAACAATGCTGACCTATACACTGCTTGCGTTTTTATTACCTTTAAACATCCTAAACCTTCACCTCACCCAGAACAGGCGGATTTTTTCTCGCTCTAACATCACTTATATCGGCTTCATTGTTAGCCAACTAGCTTGGGGGATGCTTGTTGTCCAGCACTTTAAAGATGTTAATCTTTCGACATTATGGGAAAGCAACTTCTTTAATACACAGCCTTTCTCACCATTACCCGTAGTCATAATCTCGATATCGGCCTTAGCTTGTGCCGTACAGGCATCGACAGTCCTAAAACGTAACCAAAGTGATGATCAAGCTCTATTCATCTGTACACTCTTTACAGGTATCACCTTTATTTTTTTTCAATATCCCCTTATCTCAAGTACTGCATTTTCAATCGCCTCTATCCTACTGCTACTTAACCTCATCACATGCAGCCATGAGCTTGCTTATATCGACCAACTTACTTCAATTGCTGGACGCAGAGCGCTTGAAACAGAGCTTAAACACCTTGGTCGCTCATATACGATTGCCATGCTCGACATCGATCACTTCAAGAAATTCAATGACACTTATGGTCATCAAACCGGTGATAATGTACTCCAACTCGTAGCGAGTATTTTGTCTAATCACCACAGTGGCGCAAAAGTTTTTCGTTATGGCGGTGAAGAGTTTACGATTTTATTCAAGGGAAAAGAGGTATCTGAGTGCCTTGAAACACTTGAAAGTTTACGACAAGAAATAGCGAATTACCCACTCATTCTTCGTCTTCACTCTGAAAGGCCAAAAGATAATGTCGCAGGTATGGAAAATAGACAAACAAGCGTCGATAAAAAACAGGTTCGAATTACAGTAAGTATCGGTGTCGCAGATAGTTATCTTGAACCAAAACCTCAACTTGTTTTAAAAGCAGCAGACAAAGCGCTCTACGATGCTAAAGCCTCTGGGAGAAATCAGGTAAGCGCTAGGCATAAAAAAACCCGATTATAAATCGGGTTTCGGTTACTAAAGAAACTTATCATCATAAAGAATAGTAAGCCCAGCTATGCAGCAACGCCAATAATATAATTAAGCTCGGGTTGATCCTAGCAGATCGGCGGCCAAACCAATGCTAAGACCCAAACTTGGGAGTGGTTTGTCTAAGTGAAAAACAAACCATCTTATTGTTATTCATTAAGGTACTTTTAAAATACCTTATACGTATTATATTACAGCTAAATCCTTCATGCTAAACAAAAATATAGTTATTTTAATTATGTTTTCAGTCAATATTCAGCTCCCTCTTATCTTCATAAGCGCTTGATGAGTAAGTAAAATAATGCCATTACATCAATAAGAGGCGTTTATGGACTCGTACATTTACGTTGTATTAATGCGCCAAATAATCAACAAGTGTCATAAAAAAAGAGCCTCGCTAAATGAAGCAAAGCTCTTTCAAAGATGATAAGGGGAAATCACCCATCTCGATTATTTTATTCTTATCCTTTTACACCGCCAGAGGTCAAACCGCCAACAAGGAACTTCTGTGCGAGTAAGAAGACTGTCGTGATTGGAATCGCTGACAATACTGCTGCTGCCGCAAAGTCACCCCATAGGTAGTTCTGAGGGTAAAGGTATTGCTGCATACCAACCGCTAGCGTGTAGTTATTCACATCAGTTAATAATAGTGATGCTACAGGTACCTCAGTTACAACCCCGATGAAAGACAGAATAAAGACCACCGCAAGAATCGGGACCGATAATGGCAAAAGTACTAAGCGGAATGCCTGCCAAGGTGTCGCACCGTCAAGCGCTGCGGCTTCTTCCAGCGAGCCATCGATTGTTTCAAAGTAACCTTTGATTGTCCAAACATGCAGTGCGATACCGCCAAGGTAAGAGAAGATCAAACCACCGTGGGTGTTTAAGCCCAAGAATGGAATGTACTGACCTAAACGGTCGAACAATGCATACAAAGCAACAAGTGCAAGTACTGCAGGGAACATCTGGAAAATCATCATCCCTTTCAGGATCGTGCTCTTACCTTTAAAACGCATACGAGCAAACGCATAAGCGCTGGTGGTAGACAACGCAACGATAATGACCGATGTAATACCCGCTACCTTTATAGTATTCCACAGCCATAACAATACTGGGAATGGTGGAGGTGTCACACTGCCATCGCTATTTGTCACCGAGAAACCAAGGGCTAGTCGCCAGTGGTCAAGCGTTGGGTTACTTGGAATAAGCTCACCACCAGCAAAGTTACCTTCACGAAATGAGATCGCAATGATCATCAACAGTGGGAAAATTGTTGCCGCTAAGAACAAACACAAGCCCAAGTGTGTTGCCCATACCCGATATTTTAATGTCTTAGATTGAACCATTGGCATGACGTTTCTCCTTAGTCCTGTTCAAGCTTAGTGTTAGTAAATTTCAGGTTAAGTAGTGCCATACCACCGACCAATAGGAAGATAATTGTTGCGATTGCACCAGCTAGACCGAAGTCTTGACCACCACCGCCTTCAAAAGCAATACGGTAGGTATAACTTACTAGCAAGTCGGTATAACCTGCAGGCTCTGACGTGCCCACCATATTTGGACCACCAGACGTTAGTAGCTGAATCATTACAAAGTTATTGAAGTTAAAAGCAAAGCTGGCAATCAGTAGCGGTGTCAGCGGCTTGATCAACATTGGTAATGTAATGTTGAAGAAGTTCTGGATTGGTCCTGCACCATCGATAGCAGAGGCTTCATACAAGTCATCAGGAATCGACTTTAACAGACCCATGCATAGGATCATCATGTAAGGGAAACCTAACCAAGTGTTCACCATTACAACCATCACTCGTGCCATAATCGGGTCAGAGAACCATGAAGGCTTAATACCAAACATCGCTTCCAACAGCATGTTTATCTCACCAAAGCTTTGATTGAACAAACCCTTGAAAATCAAAATCGAGATAAACGATGGTACCGCGTATGGAAGAATCAAAAGTACTCGGTAGATACCGCTACCTTTCAGTGGCTCCCACTGCACGATACAAGCTAATACCATGCCTAATGCTAATGTCAGTGCAACCGCTAAGAAGGCGAAGACAATCGTCCAAATAAAGATACCAAAGAAAGGTTCTTTTATGCCGTCATCGGTCATTACACGTTCAAAGTTCGCAGCGCCAACACCAACAACAAATCCTGGTGAAATAGGCTTATCCGTAAACTGACCGCTGTCATCAACCGGTTGATAAAAACCAATTTCCATATTCGGTTTAAACAACTGATGAGTTTGGTTATTCAGCAGTGTTTCACCGTCATCTTGGAGGGTAAACAGTGGCACTTCTGCAGCAAACTTACGTAAGCCACTCATGCGGATTTCATCACCGTTCGGCATGCCAAGCTCAATTGAGCTTAAGTTTGCACGGTTCTGAACAATGGTTCTGATAATTTCTTTTTCGCCCTGAACAACATCTACTTGACGTAAATTCATTTGCTCATCTGCAGGCGGATTCGCAAGATCAAACACATCGGAAGCGAGTAAATCACCATTTGCTTTTATGATTAGCTGGTGACCATTATCAACCTTGTAAAGATCAAAGCCATAGCTTTCACCCGCAAGGAATGACCGTTGTTGGAGCACCGATTGTGCCCGCTCCATAGAAAGCTGATTCGATGCACTATAGTTGGTAAACGCTAGCCCAACCGTATAAATAAGCGGGAATATAATGAACACAATCATCCCGGCAATGCCCGGATAAATATAGCGATGAGCGTAGGTTTTCTTACTTCCGAAAATATAAAGAGCAAGTGCTGTTAGAACAACGGTAAGAAGTGCAAAAGGAAATTCACCTTGTGCGTACATCAACACAGTAGCATAACCATTAACCGAACCGATCATGCCAAGAAGTGACCATTTCAGCCACTTACGATAATTTAATTTTGGACTTTCTTGAGAATCTAAAAGTCCTGCACCTTGAACTGACTGCATCTCAGCTCCCTGCTAGCAAAATGACAAATAAAAATAGGGAGAGTTACCTCTCCCCGTAAAAGGAGTTACTTAACAATGTGGCCTGCGGCTGCATCTAGCGCATCATCAACGCTTTGGCGACCATCAACAACATTCTGAATCGCGTTACCTTGCGCATACCAGAAAGCTGTCATTTGTGGAACGTTTGGCATGATTTCGCCGTTCATTGCATTATTCATTGTTGCTGCAATGCGGGCATCTTTATCAAGCGTCTGCTGGAAAGATTTAAGTGCTACAGCACCCAGTGGCTTATCTGCATCAACTTGTGCTAAACCTTCGTTAGTCAGTAGGTAGTTCTCAATAAACTCAACCGCTAGATCTTTATTAGGTGAAACAGCACTGATACCAGCGGTTAATACGCCGACGAAAGGCTTAGAAGGGTTGCCATTAAGCTTAGGAAGAAGTGCTACGCCGTAATCGATGCCAGATTTCTCAATGTTGCCCCAAGACCATGGGCCATTGATTGTCATTGCAACCGTACCTTTGTTGAATTCAGCTTCGGCGATGCTGTAATCCATATCAGGAGAGATAACGTTCTTATCAACGAGTGACTTGATGAAGTTCATGCCGTATTTCGCACCAGCATTGTTAACACCAACATCTTTTACGTCATAGCCGTTCGCAGTGAACTTGAATGCGTAACCACCGTCAGCCGTTAGAATTGGCCATGTAAAGAACGGTTCTTTTAAGTTCCACATGATGGCTTTTTTGCCATCTTTTTGCAGCGCTTTATCTAATGCTTCAATGTCTTCCCAGTTTTTAGGTGGGTTCGGCACTAGGTCTTTATTATAAATAAGAGAAAGTGCTTCAACAGCAACAGGGTAACCTACGTACTTACCATCGTATTGAACAGCATCCCATGTGAAATCAATGATTTTATCTTTCATTTCTTGAGATGGGTTAATGTCAGCAAGTAGACCTGCTTTTGCGTATCCGCCGAAACGGTCGTGTGCCCAAAAAACGATATCAGGGCCATCACCTGCCGCTGCAACCTGTGGGAAACGCTCTGCTAGGTTGTCTGGAAAAGCAACAGTCACTTTAACGCCTGTATCTTCTTCAAACTGTTTACCTACTTCGGCCAAGCCGTTGTAACCTTTGTCACCATTAATCCAAATGGTAAGTTGACCTTCTTCTATAGCGGCGTGTGCAGAAACAGAACCTAAAGCAGCAAGGGTACAAAATGCGACTGTGCTGAGGACTTTCTTCATTGTTAACATCCTTCATGATTGTTATTGGCTGTATCACAGAGCACGCTCTGCAACACAATTTTCAGGCTATATAATCCATCAGTATCAAGCCTATGGCATCATCCTGTGTTCTACGCCCCCACCCCTTAAGTGTGAAAATCGTGATCTACGTCGTTTCGATTAGTGATGCAGCTCTAATAACGACTTTCGATTGTGATACACCGCACATATTACTTGTAATAAATCTTCCATTCAGCCCTGTGACGAACAAAGTGTGATCCAAGTACTCCTCCCCCCCTCATCCCCCTTTTTATTTATTGATAAGGAGGATGTTTCTGTTCCTATAGTGAGCAAAAATACAAAACATACCCAACAGGGTAGTTGAAGAGCTTCACTGCTTATTTGAAACTGTTTTTTACAGTAACCAATTTTTTAGAGACGACAGCACCATTTTATTTCTTGGGGAAGTAAGTAAATTGGATTTTAGTCAGGGTAGTCGTCTATTCCCGTAAATGAATAGACGTTTCTACCCGTTTTTTCTTCAACTTCACTGAAAAATTCTTTACCAGCAAGGTAACGCACGAATATCATGTGGCCTTGCTGGCAACAACAACTTAGAGGAATAGGCTCGATGGCGAGTGTTACTTTACGAAATGTATGTAAAGCATATGGAGATAACCTGATTTCCAAAAATGTCGATCTCGACATCGCTGAAGGGGAATTTGTAGTATTTGTTGGTCCATCGGGTTGTGGTAAATCAACCCTTCTACGTTGTATCGCAGGTCTTGAAGATATTACATCTGGTGACTTATACATCGGCGATAAGCATATGAATGACACACCACCTTCTGAGCGTGGTGTAGGCATGGTATTCCAGTCTTACGCACTTTACCCGCACCTTAACCTATTCGACAATATGTCGTTTGGTATGAAGTTAGCGAAAGCAGATAAAGATGAAACTAAACGCCGCGTTGACCATGCAGCAGAGATCCTTCAATTAGGCCACCTACTAGAACGTAAGCCAAAAGCCCTATCTGGCGGTCAGCGTCAGCGTGTTGCTATTGGTCGTACATTGGTTTCTCAGCCGAATGTTTTCCTACTTGATGAACCACTATCTAACCTTGATGCAGCTTTACGTGTTCAAATGCGTATTGAAATTGCAAAACTGCACAAGCAACTTGGTTCAACCATGATCTACGTTACGCATGATCAAGTTGAAGCAATGACCATGGCTCAGAAGATTGTTGTACTTGATGATGGCTTCGTCTCACAAGTTGGCAAACCACTCGAGTTATACCATTACCCAAAAAACCGTTTTGTTGCTGGCTTTATTGGCTCACCAAAAATGAACTTTATGAGCGTGTTCATTGAACAAGTTGAAGCTGAGCGCGTCATGGTTCAAATGGCTGACGGCAATGCATTTTGGATTCAAGTTGACGGCTCGACCGTGACCAAAGGCGACCGAATGTCACTGGGTATCCGTCCTGAGCATCTTGTTCCTTGTGAAGACGGTGATGCTTGTATTGAAGGTACAGTACAAGTTGTTGAAAAGTTGGGTTATGAAACTCAAGCGTATATTCATCTTGATCACATGGATGCTGATTTTATCTACCGTCGTCCTGACACATTAGACATTGAAGCCGGTGATAGTTTTAAAATCGGTCTTCCTGCTCACCGCTGTCACTTATTCCACAGTGATGGCCGCGCTTGCCAGCGTTTATACAAAGAACCTGGCGCGTAACGCTCTCCCCCCTCTTTAATATAAAGAGTACAGATAAAAGTAAAGGCGCTGTCGATTCTCATCACTGCGCCTTTTTTGTCCTTCTTCATTGACCTAAAAAGCACAGAGACGCGATGTTTTTTGACCCAAATACCAAACGTTACGATGCAAGCAGGATGGTCACTATTGCAAATATGCCTATCCCCCAGCTCAACCGGCAACGTACTGTTCGTATCTACTTGCCAGTTGATTACTTTACTAGCGAACAATCCTATCCCGTGCTCTATATGCATGACGGGCAGAATGTTTTTGAGCCCGAGCTTTGTATTGCAGGGGCTAGCTAGCAGGCGGCTGAACACTTTGATGCCTTACAGGCTACAGGCAAAACTGCGGGTATCATTGTCGTTGCAGTCGATTGCAGTAAGGCTCGAGGGAATCTAGGACGACGTGATGAATACTCACCTTGGCCCTTTTCGCCAATCGATGAATTATCGGGTTGGCATGAAGCGAGCTTAACGCAAGGAGGGGAAGGAAAAGCGTATTGTGACTTTCTGGTGAATACATTAAAGCCATACATTGATACTCATTACCGTAGTATGCCCTCTCGTGAACATACCGCCATCGCAGGTAGCTCGATGGGGGGATTCATCAGCCTATACGCAATCCTCCAGTACCAAGACACATTTTCCAAAGCTGGGATTTTCTCTCCCGCTTTTTGGTTTTCAGCTAAGCCAATGAAGACGTTTATTCATAACAAAAAAATCAGCCAACCCATCGATATTTATATGGATATTGGCACTAATGAAACAAGTGATGCAAGTAATCCAGCCTTCCCATCACTTTATCATGATCTTGCTCTCGACGTAGCTAACCAATTCAGCGCGAAATCAAAGCAGCTTCACTGTGAATTTCATATTGATAAAGGCGGTATTCATAGTGAATGCGCTTGGGCTTCACGCTTCCCAGCAATGATTGAACAATTTTACGTAAAGTGATCCAAACCTGATAAGGGACAGTTTAGATTCTAGGTGGAACAAGCCCACAACAGCTCCTAAACTCAAAAATGAAACCGTGAAGCAGTCAGTTTCAAAATGGAGGATCGTGCCATGAGCAGCCATGACAGAATCGAAGATATCGAACAACGTATCGATTTATCTTATAACGATGGGAATTATCAGGAAGCAAAAGCCTTAGAAGCCAAATTAAACCAGCTTAGAGGGAACCATAGCTTATACGATAACAATGAGCCCTACTCCATCGAAGGGCGTACCTTCATGGAGAATGACTAAGCCAATAAACCATGCTGCTCCTTATACCCTGTGACTTAGGTATATATCCGCTTGACCGACGACCATAAAAAAGCGCTGCCAATGGCAGCGCTTTCACTTTGATTCAAAAATACAGTTCGTGAATAATATTTAGTCTATCGCTTGAGCGAGGTTGGCTCGTTCAACTTGTCGCTGTAATACGTGCTGTTTTTGTAATACCGGAAATTCGATACTTGTATCAGGTTGTGCAAATTCAAGTTCTCCGATAACAGAGGAAAAGCTAGGTTGAGAAAGTA
Source organism: Photobacterium minamisatsumaniensis (assembly GCF_050336695.1). Lineage (NCBI taxonomy): Bacteria > Pseudomonadati > Pseudomonadota > Gammaproteobacteria > Vibrionales > Vibrionaceae > Photobacterium > Photobacterium minamisatsumaniensis. The sequence continues at coordinate 28,526 of NZ_JAKJSI010000023.1, forward strand.
CTAAGCGAACCGGCAGGCCATTTAAAAACGCTGTTGCGCTTATCGGATCAAAATCGACCTTCGCCGGCAATTCGTCCGAGTTCACCATCAAACAGTACTTAGCTTTATCTTCAGCAACTAGGATCAGTTCTATTTGTTCTGTAGCTGGTTGCTGGTAATCAAATTCAAAACGTTGAAGATGACCTTCTGCTAATTGATAGCTTACAACCAACGCATTTGATTGACCAAACCTCAACACTGCATCACAGTGCTGCCAGCTTGTTGGCAAGCACGGTGATAACACGACTTTTCCAGATAATAACTCAGGCTTAAAACCAAGATAATCTTGATATCCGTTACGCGTAAACTCAGAGACTGACCACGCTTGTGCGTAAGTACCTGTTGTCGTTAACCCTCCTTGCTCATTCAAGAATGCATCGAGATTTTCACTCATTGCGCCTCGGTGACCAATATTGAGGATCTGATCTGCAAGATTTTTGGTTAACTCATAAGCGAAATCTGCATAGCCATATTGAATCAGGCTCGACACGGTAAACCCAGCATTCCAGCCCCAGATAGTACCATTATGGTAAGCCGCATCTTTATGGTATTCATCCCGATTAGCGTGGTACGGATGGAAAATAGGATCATGTTGCGACAACGATGTGATCCCCCACGGGAACAGCAGCTCGCTCACTGCATTTTTGACAACCTTAGCCCCTACGCTTTTCTCTACTAAGCTATTATCAAATGGGACTGTTACCGTCATTAACTGGTTTGAACGCACTTGCAGATCACGTTGATCATCTTGATATAAACGATCGGCTAAGCGTGACTGTTGCTGATCCCAAAATAGCAATTGAAAGCTTTGACTAACCTTGTCAGCCATTTTCTGATAGTGCTCGGTATTTTGTTCATCACCATTTAGCTTCGCCAATTCGACGGCAACAATTAAACTTGTGTACCATAAAGCCTGAATATCATTTGCACGTGTGCCCCGCGCCGACCACGGTAACTTGCCTTCCAGCTTGGCATCCATCCAAGTATCAGGATCTCGGTGTGTCATCAAGCCGTACTGATCAAGATAATTTTTTTCAATACCCGCGATATAGGTCTGTACAACAGGGTACACCGCTTTTGCGTAGTCTTTATCACCGCTATAACGTAAATAGTCCCAAATCTCACGTACCATCCACGGCGTACCATCGGTCGTGTTATAGATAATATTGGTTAGGCTAGTCACACGGTTGGGGATCCGGCCATAATTAACACTGTCTTGGTCAGCTAGCTGCATTGAAGCAAAATTATCAATAATGGTTTTAGCATCATCAAAATCACCATTAACTAGCGTAATACCCGGGACAGCAATGAAAGAGTCACGCCCCCAGCAGTCTTTAAACCAAGGTAAACCTGCCCAAATTCCCTTCCCGAATTCATTGGAAACAAACACCTTGCCCGCTGCTTTTGCCCACATTAATGCGCGGTTATATTCAATATCTGATGTCCAAACATACGAATGTGTCAACATGTCATACACTTGTTGTCTGTGAGTTACCTCGCCATCTTGCTTTAATAGGCTATTTGCATGCGCAATAGCTTCTTCTTCCGTTTCTGCGAATGTGAGATACACCGTCATCTCGCTAACCGCATCAACTGAAGTAACTAGTGGTTTAGTGTGATGCCCACTTAAGTGAACAACCTCTTTTAGGGCTGGCATTGCCTCAAACGTTGTTTCTATAAACTGATGTGACTGATTGGCGCAAATTGCAATGAAAGAAGGTGTACCAGCTTGACGTAATTGCGGCGCAATACAGTAAACTACACCATGCTCAAAGCTAACCACTTCCGAGCTGTCCATTGCGATATTAAGCTGAGGTGCAACCGATAAATGCGCTGGCTCTGGTGATGTTACCTTAATCGCAGCACTACGCTGGCCTGAAGCTTGCCCTGAAAGCAGCATAAAGGTTTCTTGAGCGCCATTATCAAAGTAGTGGGTGACACCATAAGGTAAAATATCTGCATAAGTCGCCGCTGTTTTATCATTGATCTCGCCACCAGCGAAAGTTGCACAACAGCCAAGATACCAACCTTGTTTATGACGATACTTACCCGTGGCGACATAACCATGAGTCATGCCATCAAAATAACCATCAATATTGTCACCAAATACATACGGTGCTGGTTGCTCAACTCGGATCGCTAGTTGCTCAAACAACGCTGCCGGAGCTAGCACCTTATCCCCTTTCGCCTCCAGCTCAGATCTACCTGCCTCTACAACATGCTTCGACTTAAAAAGAACGCGTGTTGGTTCACAGTCATTATTCTCTCCACCAGAGGCAATTATCAACATCTGATCATTATCAGATACCGTCATAGTTACAGTATATAAACCAGTATCAGGCGCGTTGAACGTGAGATCATTACCGATCCCCTTAGCTGGGATCAAAGTCTGCGACTGGTCTAGCCGGCATTCAACCGCTTTAAACTTATCAGCAGAAAAACACAATGCTTCACTGCCCTGTTGATCAGAAATTTTAAAGCTATGTACATCTGCCGAGAAGCAGATCACAGCTTCGTAGCAGCCATTTCCAACATATACCATCGGGGTATCATCCCCCCAGCCATTAAAGGTGCCTTTAACATACATCTGTTCACTAAAAGGCGCTTTCTCTATCGTGTTCACTATCATTAGTTCCAAAATGAAGTCGGTATAACCAATAAATGATTGGTTTATACAAAAAACGCAGCCCCTAAATTCATAGGAGGCTGCGCATTGTTAATATTGATGCCTATTCATTACCATAAGCTTATCTTAGGATCTGAATTACCGCGGTATCTAAAGCTTCTTGTGCTGTTTGGCGACCAAGTAAGGCATTCTCAATCGCTGCACCTTCAGCAAACCAATAAGGTGTCATCTCTGGAATATTCGGCATGATCTCGCCATTTTCAGCATTGATCATCGAAGCTGCAATACGGCTATCTTTTTCAAGCTCTTGCTGGAATGACTTTAACGTCACCGCACCTAACGGTTTGTCATCATTCACTTTTGCCAAACCATCATTAGTGATCAAGTAGTTTTCTAAGAATTCAACAGACAAGTCCACATTCGGGCTTGCCGCATTAATACCAGCGCTTAATACACCAACAAATGGGTTCGACTTACCACCATCTAATGTCGGGAAAACAGCAACGCCGTAATTCAGGTTCGACTTTTCAAGGTTAGCCCACGACCAAGGGCCGTTAATCGTCATGGCAACATTGCCCTTGTTGAACTCAGCTTCAGATACGGCGTAGTCCATATCTGCAGACACAACACCTTTATTAGCAAGATCAACCAAGAAACTTAAGCCAGCAACGCCTGCTTCGTTATTGATACCAACTTGCTTACCATCAAAACCGTTTTCAGTTTTCTTGAAAGCATAACCACCATTGGCAGAAATCATTGGCCACGTGAAGTAAGCATTCTTTATATCCCACATGATGGCTTTCTTACCTTTCGCCGCCATTTCTTTTTCAATAGCGTAGAGCTCTTCCCATGTTTTAGGTGGCTCAGATAATAGGTCCTTATTGTAAATAAGCGATGGTGACTCTAAAGCAATTGGATAACCGATCAATTTTCCGTCATAGGTCACTGCGTCCCAACTAAAATCAACCAATTTATCTTTAAATTCTTGAGAAGGATTTATCTCAGCCAACAAGCCGGATTTAGCATAACCACCAAAACGGTCATGAGCCCAAAAGATAATGTCTGGACCACCACCTGTCGCAGCAACTTGCTGGAATTTAGCTTCCAGTGTGTCAGGGTACTGAACGTTAACTTTTACACCCGTATCTTCTTCAAATTGGCGACCGACTTCGGCTAGGCCTTCATAGCCTTTATCACCGTTAATCCAAATAAGAATTTCACCTTCTTGCATTGCAGAAGCAGCCATAGGGAAAGCCAGAGCGGCGGTTAACGAGCATAGAGCGAACGATTTCATCACACGTTTCATTGTCATTTTCCATCATTTTTATTTAATACAGGCATTTTCCTCCTCCCACTGAAGATGAGCATCATCCCTCCGCCTACGCCCCCTACGCCTTTAATCCAACTCTGTGAAATTGAACACATTTATTCGTTATTGGTTATWTTCATGATTTCAAAAAAAACGGCGAAGAAATTATTTCTTCGCCGTCTTATAAAAATAAATTGTCTAACGATTATTACTTATCGTTAAGCCCTAGTTTATTAGACAAGGGTTCAATGGCCCAGCCTTGCAACATGACCGATATCAATACAATGAAAAACACCATATGCATCATCTCTTGCGCGCCGGCGACACCAGCCGAGGCAGGGATCAACGCAAACACAATCGGTGTGGCTCCTTTCAGGCCAATAGCCGAAATAAAGCACTTCTTCTTAAGCGATACCTTCCTAAATGGTAAATAAGTTAAAAATACCGCGGCAGGTCGAGCAATAAATATTAGTGCGATGGCAGGTAGTATCGCCGAGACAATATCTGCAAATAGCTCTTTTGGAAAAAATTGTAATCCGAGAATGATAAACATCAGCGCTTGTGCAAGCCATGAGAGGCTATTAAAGAAGTGTTTACTGACTTCTCTACCACGCTTCAATTCATTTCCAATAAATACACCTGCAACATAGGATGCAATTAGGATATTTCCACCAAGTAGATCACTACCGTAAGCAGCGATAAAAAAGCTTGCCAAAATAAAGACAGGAATCAAGCCGTATTCTTCCAGCTTGATTTTATTCAGTAGCCAAACACAACACCATCCAATCAAATATCCCGCACCCAGTCCAACAACGACTTGCTGAACTAATTCAATGCCTATCTGCATGCCAGTGACGGGTTGCCCAGTGTTAACTAGCATCTCAGTTAAAATAGCGACCATTAATAACGCAACGGGGTCATTGGTAGCAGACTCAAACTCCAAGACTGTGTCTGTACTTTCTTTTAATTTAAGTTTTTTGGACTCTAGAATTGAGAAAACGGCAGCAGCATCGGTCGACGAAACGACCGCAGCAAAAAGCATACACGTTAGAATATTGAAATCGGTAATAAAATATAGCAAGCCACCAAAGATAACTGTGGTTAGTAAGACACCGACGGTAGAAAGCAGCCCGCCTTCTTTATAGGCGACTTTAATACTGGCTTTGGACGTGTTTAACCCACCAACAAACACTATGATATTAAGCGCTAGCGAGCCGATAAATGACGTTAATGCTAAATCATCATAGACAAAATTAAACTCACCATTACCAAATAACAAACCTACGCCAATGAAAATAAGCAATGAAGGTAAGCCCAGCGTCTTTGATGGCTTGTGAAGTAGGATACCAACGGCGATCAATGCAGCCATCCCTAACATAATTAACTCTGTGCTCAATAGACTTCTCCCTACAATGCAGATAAATAACAATCTAGTAACGTTAATTGTATCATGCACTATATTGAATGCAGGTTAACGATTACTAACAAGCTCAAATAAATCATGCAATAATGTGTTACTAATTGTAATTTATTGGCATTTTGACCTAATTTTTTAAGATTCAATCCATTATTAATAAAAATACAAAAAAAAGCCGCTAAAATAAGCGGCTTATATAAATCAATTTGTCATCACTTCAAGGACAGTATTCGGCTGTCCAACGGCTGTATATCTAAGGTTATACTCCCTATCCCAGCTTCTACGGTTAAAGTGGCATTATGCCGTTTGTATAGCACCTCTTGCAGCTGATAGCTGCCATCATCTAGCTGCCAGCTATCAATTAAAGAAGCCGGTAAATACACTGTCACTTCACCTTGCGTCTTATCAGCGAAGTTTGCCAGCACAATTAACTTTTGCTCTTCATCAAATCGACTAAATGTGAACAGTTGATCAGTGTAACCTTCACTATGCTCTCGATTAAATGTGTGCAGCTCTTGGTATTCGCCCATCAACGCTGTGCTTTCTAATGAAAAGCTCAGCAGTCGCTGATAAAAATCGCGTAGCTCACGCTCGTTTTCAGTCAGCTGACCACCGTCAAACGCACCGTTGTTCATCCAACGCTGATGACTAGGTACACCGAAATAATCAAAAATTGTGGTACGAGACGCTAAACCAAAACCGGCATCTTCAGCCCCCGCTTCTCCAACTTCCTGACCAAAATAGATCATGGTCGGTGAGGTACTTAATGCAGTGGAAACCAACATTGCTGGCTTGCCCTTATTGGCATTGCCTGCAAATTCTGGGCTCGCGACACGCTGCTCATCATGGTTGTCCAAAAAATGCAGCATATGGTGCTCAATATCCATAAGCTGTGCCTGCACATCTACGATCGCATCCGTCGTCCCCTTACCCTGCATCACAAGTTTCAGTGTGTCGTATAAGTCCACTTTATCGTATAAATAGTCCATTTTCCCAAGGTGGATATAATCGCGGTAGAGATCTGGTTGGTATACCTCGGCCATTAAAAAAGCATCAGAGTTAACCTGTTTAATCGACGAATTCATATAGCTCCAGAACTCGACAGGTACCATCTCGGCCATGTCATAACGGAAACCATCCACTCCCATCGCAAGCCAGTACAATGCTATATCGCGAAACTTGACCCACGAATCAGGTACGCTACGCTGCTGCCAAAATTCAAAGTGGGCAGCATGATCTTGTTTATCATAACCTTCAGGTAGCTCATCAAAATCTTTGCTGCCATCAGGACTAATACCGTAGTTGACCTTAACGGTTTCATACCAGTCATCAAAGTCTGGCTGAGCCAAACGTGAACCATTTCCCGTCCATTTAGCTGGCTTTTCGATAAAAGGAACGGCTAGGCTTGGATGCTCTTTCCCACCTAAAGGTTGGTAGCCATCTTTTGGCACGGGCATGGTGAACGCTTCATTTGGAATATAGTAGAAGTTGTTATCACGGTGGTATGCAATCGTGCTGTCATCTGACGCACCAAAGTCTTCCACACCTTTAGGGTTCGTTAGCCCTTGGTAGCGCCTAGCAACATGATTAGGCACGATATCAATGATCACCTTTAAACCATTACGGTGGCTTCGCTCAATCAATGCTTGAAACTCTTCAAGGCGATTGGCGGGATCAACCGCAAGATCTGGGTTTACGTTATAGTAATCTTTCACCGCATATGGCGATCCTGCACGGCCCTTGACCACGCTCGGATGATCATTACCAATACCATATTCGCTATAGTCACGAACGAGGGCATGATGAGGCACACCGGTATACCAAATATGTGAAACGCCCAACTGTTTAATTTCACGTAATGCCTTGTCGGTGAAATCATTGAACTTACCAATGCCATTTTCTTCTAGGGTTCCCCAAGGCTTATTCGTGGTATTGGTATTGCCAAATAATCGGGTGAACACTTGGTACACCACTTCTTTCTTGGACTTGAGAGAGCAATTCTCGTAGAGATTAGAATGCTTAAGATTTGTCATGAATAATAACTCAGGCGAAAAGAAATAGATAAGAGAGCGGGCAAGCGAGTGCTTGCCCGGTAAACCCGAATGTATACAGAGTGAGGATTCAAAACACCCTGAAATGACGGGAATAAAAATTAAAATGAAACCTTACTTTTTGATCAGTTCCAAAAACGTTGCTTCAGCACTGCTTGAACCAGCACGCTTCGCCTCTTCCATTAAAGACAACGCTTTTTGCATATCGTTATTCTTAACTGCGGCTTCTATCTGACTGTTATAAAAAGCTTCGCTTTCAGGCAGCATTTGAACCGATGTTGCCGCTACAGCAGCTTCTACTGGTGCTTTAGATTGTGATGGCACCTGTTTTACAGGTTCAGCTTTGACTGAGTTTGGCACTTCATTCGCACGATAAGAGCGAAGTGCTAATGGTTTTAAGTCCAATTCAAGAGAGCCAAATTTTTGATGCTGGATAATTGGGTCAGTCACCATTGGACGCGCTAAACCTAACTCTTCCGCACGAATACGCTCAGGGTGAGGTATCTGAATTTCACCTTCTCGATACTCAAGCGGAGAATAAACAACCATATATGGTGTCGACGATTGATCCAACGTTAAACGAGTACGGTAGCTAGATAAGCGGAACATATCTGAAGGTGCAACGGTGAATTGGTCTAGCTCTATAGTATCGACAATCTGAAAGTCACGGCTCAGTAGCAGTACCTTTGGTGCAAACACACCGGTACTTCGCATCCAGCTTTTCAAATTAACTTGCATTCTTTCTACGTTTTCAGGTAATGCAAACCCTGCGAAAAAGCTCTTTCCTTCAGCAAAGTCTCCAACCTGAGAGTATTCATCTATGGCAAAGTCTATGCTGTCACCGTTCATCGGAATCCAAGCGAATTCACTGAAAGTAGAACAACATGCTTGTTTTGTAACTGTTACATCTTTAACTATTTCTGTGGATGGGGAATTGGCACAGCCCAATAGTGTTGCCGCAAGCAAAGCCGCAATGGTAGTTTTTATAATTTTCATTTTTTCTCCAATACCCTTTAACTATTATGGGTACATACCTATTTGTTTTAGCTAATTTACTTCAAAAAACCCATAGATATACACTCATATTGAAGTGAAAAAGGCAGCCTAAAGGCTGCCTTGACAGAAATGTGATTTAGAACCAGATTTCAGTATGAACACCGAATACGAACTGGCTCTTATCACCATTGTTCGCAGCAGCTTCATCATCAGCGCCGAACCATGTTACGTATGGTTTGATTTGTGGACGACCGAAGTAGTCAGCATTAACCGTAAATACTGAAGCAGCTTCTAGGCTGTAGAATGCAGTCTTCTCATCAGAACGTCCCCAAGCTTTCTGGTTCAAGTCTTCAATAGCATATGAACCTGTGAACTCAAGACGTAGATTGTCGTTTACTTTGTATGTTGGACGAGCAGCAATGATCAAACGTTCAACTTCATCGGTACGATCGCCTGTGATACCCCAGTCAACATTCTCTGGTGCCCAGTATGTGATTTCTGTACCTAGCTGCCAGTTAGAACCGATATTTGCAACACCGTAAGAGGTGATGAATAGTGACTTAGAGTCTTCACTAAATGCACCGCCACCGCTCCAGCTACCGAAGTTCACACCACGGTTAGAAGCAAGGCCTGTACCATAACCAATTGCAGTTTGTGTCCAACCATCGAAGCCATAGAAATCGCGGTTATAGGTAATTGAACCACCGATACCACGGTCAGCATCATCAGAACCAACTTCAGGGTTAGTACGAGAAGCACGCATTAATTTCAGATCGAAATCAAATGAGCCACCTAGCGCTTCAACACCGTAGTAATAAAAATCTAACGACGTAACAGTTTGACGCTCATCTGAGTAATCAGGAGCAATCGTCTGGTTGCCGTCGTCACCTTCGTTAATCACAAAGCCAGCACCAGCATCTGGGTCAACAGACATCATTGCAACACCAGTCTTATGACCAGAGTCCAGATTCATTTCAAGACCCGCACCAACGCCTGATGACTGCTTCCAGAATTCACCCGTTAGAATACCCGCAGCACGGTTTAAGAAACGTTGACCACCCCAGATTTCAGAGTTGGCAGGTAAATAAGGCAGGTTACCTAGAGCAACGTACGCTTCTTTTATTTCAAACTGAGCATCAGTATTTTTCTTCTGAGAACCTTCAGATGAATATGCGTGGGTGTTGCCATTACCGTATTCAGAGCGGATCACGAAGTCACTGTAAACACCATTTTGGAATTCAGTGTGCTTCTTGATCACAAATTCGACTTGGTTGGTACTTTCGCTTGTTGCAGTATTAGCGTAACGGTAATCTTCTTTACCCATATCGCCATCAAATGTCGCGAAGTTTTCATCGAAGCGTAGGTTCATCGAACCGTAACCGTGTACTTCCCAACCATCTGTAATGATGTCAGTGGCAGATTCAGCAGCAACGTTGTACGAGGCTAGTGCGGTAAGTAGTGCCGCTGCTACGGGTACTAACTTGTGTTTCATAGATATGTCCCTTCTTATATTTTATTTGTAACTGCTCTCTAGCAGTCTTTTCGGGACTCATATTCAGGCTTGATACAGATTCATACATCATCCCAAGTAAGGAGTAGGAGGGAGGAGTAGAGGGGCGTAGGAATAAGGGGGGAGATTCTATTCGTGATACGCCTCACGGATGATAGGCGTAAAACTGAAATAAAATTACGAGATCTTCAGAAAAAACAAGACGCCTGTCACTTAAATTAAATATTGTTGAAATAGTCAGTAAAAAAATAAACAATTATTTTTTATAAAAAAATAAACAACTCTTGACTGGAAAAAGTTTACCTATTAAATAAAGGTATCTGTGTGAARTTAGTAAAGAGATGTACAGGATGTTTGCAAGATTCGCTCAACCATTTCCACTTGGAGCTACATTATGTGATGAGGGTTGTAATTTCTCCATTCACAGCTCAGAAAATAAAGATATAAAATTAGTTTTATTCGACAAAAATAATAATAAAAACATTATTGACCTTGATAACCAACATTTAGATATTCATTACACTTTTGTAGAGGGAATAACAGAAGGTCAGGTCTATGGGTATCAAATAAAAGAAAAAGGCGAATACCGCCTGATTTTAGACCCTTATGCACAAGCATTAAATAAAACGCCTTTTTATGTAGAGCCATTCACCGCACAAAAAAGTTGGGACTTTGCTAAGTCCGTCGTTGTCGAACACTATTTTGACTGGGAAAACACTCGACTACCGCAAATACCGTATGAAGAAACGGTATTGTTTGAAACGCATGTAAAAGGCTTTACCCAAAGCCACCCAACACTGAACGACCAATACCGAGGCACTTATCTCGGCTTATGCCAGCCTGATATGATTGCTTATTATAAAGCACAAGGTATCACGAGTTTACAGCTACTCCCTGTCACTTCCTGCATGTCAGAGCCACATCTGCTCAAAATGGATAAGGTGAACTATTGGGGGTACAACAGTTTATGCTTTATGGCACCTGAGCCACGCTATGCTCACCATAACGCGGTAACTGAAATGAAAACCATGGTGAAAGAACTTCACCGCCATGGCATTGAAGTTATCATGGACATCGTCTTCAACCACACGGCAGAAAGTGGCGATGGCGGCCCTAGGTTTCACTTTAAGTGCCTAGATAAAAGCTATTACTTGCAAGATTGTGATAAAAATTACCGTAACTACACGGGCTGCGGTAATACCTTAGATCTTACATACCAACCAAGCCTTAATATTGTGCTTGATACCCTTCGACACTGGGTGACGCATTACAAAATAGATGGCTTCCGCTTTGATCTCGCCGCAACGCTCGGACGAAATGGCGATAGGTTTAATACCCAAAGTGCTTTCTTTAAGGCCATCGCCCAAGATCCTGTCTTACAACAAATAAAGTTAATCGCTGAGCCTTGGGATATTGGACCGGATGGGTATCAGCTCGGTTATTTCCCGCGCGGCTGGAATGAATGTAACGACAAATTCCGCGATACCATGAAAAGCTATTGGTTATGTAGAGAAAATAACGTTAAGGAATTTGCAACTAGGCTAATGGGGTCGCGAGACTTATTCAGTGCCGGTAAGTGGCCAGATAAACTATCAGTTAATTTTATTTCCTACCATGATGGCTTTACGCTGCAAGACTTGGTCTCTTATAACCACAAGCATAACCATGCTAACGGGGAAAATAACCGTGATGGCCATGGCGATAATCGTTCGAATAACCACGGTGTAGAGGGCGAAACAACAAACGATACGGTACTGAACCGTAGAGAGCGTCAAAAGCGTAATTTGATGACCACGTTGCTATTTAGTTTCGGGATCCCTCATATTCTTGCTGTCGATGCGTTATCGCATACACAAGGTGGTAATAACAATGCCTATTGCCAAGATAATGAAATAAGCTGGGCAGATTGGACACCAAGTAAAAACAAGGCAGAATTCAGTGCTTGGCTAGCAACGATGTTGACACGACGCAAAGCCATTATGTCACCGTTTATTCGAGCCTTCAGTGGCCATAACCGGGGCCATCACCGTATTCATTGGAACCGCTCTAATGGCCAAACAATGAATGCTGAAGACTGGCAACAGCTTGAAGCGTTTGCCCTGTACCTAGGCTTATTCAAAGATGGAAAAGAGCTCATGTTCCTTGTTAATAGTTCTGATATCCCCACTCGCTATCGCTTACCAAGCGGCAATAAGTGGCAAGTTGTCTGCGATACATCAGAATCAACACTTGGTAGTCGTGAAGTCCAAACGACGTATATGCAGGGCTCACAATCATTGACCATTTTATACCGTGAATAATCCACGTAACTAGACAAACTAAAGCCCAGCGAGTGCTGGGCTTAGTTAACGTGATAAATTCATTTCTGCTTGTTGGCAAACTGCCTTTGATATTCCAAGTTTCATCAGATAGGCATCTACACTTTGCTTCCCCGATTCAAAACAGTCCAACCCCAAGCAAGCTTGCAGTGCATATTCTAGCAACCTAAAACTTCGGTATTCACCGATACCAAGCTCATTTGTTATCAGGTAACTGTCTTTAACCTCCGCTTTTGATGCTCCCATGAATAATTGCAAAAATGCCGACATCACCCCTGTCCTATCAGAACCTAATCGGCAATGGACTAAGTAAGGCCCTTTATGATTAGCAATCAGTGTTATCAAGCGACGTATGCCATCTTGAAATCCCAATTCCTCATCATTAAATTTTTCATTACGATCAGACATAAAATATACGGTTTCATAGGCGACAGGTAAGCTATGAATACGTTGCTCATCCCAGCAGGTTTTATAATAACTAGAGGGTAACTTTGGCATAAAGCTCTCCAGTGCTTGTCTTGAATCAGACAGGTTAATGACACTATGAATACGATGCTTCTCTATTAACACCATAGCGGCAGCTTGCCGCTTAATTTCGATAGCTTGAAGTTGTAGGTGTGATGCGCGGGATTGAACAACTGGATGATAAGAAGGAAATATACAACCTCGCTTCAAGGTGCCCCCAAGTACCGGTCTAAAATTAGCTAACTGCTCTTTTGAAGAAAATGACTCAGATGTGTTTTTTATTTTAAATGATTGCTTGGAGGCTTTTGATATTTTTTCACATTGCAGCTTTGAAGGCTGCGTTGGAAACAATAAGTAATTATATCCCTGATTAAATTGATTGTTAAAGTAGTGCCCTTGCGGTGTGCTGTTATCAAAAGGCAATGGCGAACATAGGGTTTCATCCCAAATGACATATTCAACATAACCAGAATTACCTATTTTATTAAACTCAGAAAATGGTTTACTGAGCATTAATCTCTCATTAACTAACTCAAGTTTAAATGAGTCTTGAACTTGCCAATGAGTAAACGTACCAACGAGGTAAAGGCTATTCATTGATTTAGGTAAGCTAAAATTAACATTTCCATTATTCACACTATAATGCATATCTTCTCCCAAGTTTTTAATACTTCTAATACTGATTAAACATCCTGCTATTTCTTCTCGATTCTAACGAAAAAAGGCTCTACCCATTATGATGAATAGAGCCAAAATTCAGAGCTTATTAGCAATGAACCGCAGTGAATAATTAGTGAACATTAGGCAATAAGACTGCAAATGACTCATAAGGTTTTAGCGTTAAAGATCCCTTGAGCTGCTGGTGTAAATCGTAGTTACAGATCAGGCATTCAACCTGCTCTGCCTGAAGGTATTCAGGAATTGCCAAAGTTACTTCTTCGTTGGTGAAGTTATTGAGTACAAATAGGCGCTGGTCTTGATTTGAACGAACATAACCAAAGACTTTTTCGTGCTCTTCAAATACAGCTTCAAACGCGCCATACACAATAACAGGCAACGATTTACGAAGCTGAATGAGCTTCTGGTAATGATAAAATACTGAGTTTTGATCCTCTAATGCCGCACTCACATTTACTTCAGGGTAATTGGGATTTACTTTAATCCAAGGCTCAGCGGCCGAAAAACCACCATGCTCTGATTTATCCCATTGCATGGGTGTTCGTCCATTATCACGGCTGTTTTCGTGAACAGCCGCTAACATGGTTTCAGGTGCAACACCGTTTTCTGTGCGTTCTTTATAGAAATTCAGGGTCTCTATATCGCGGTAGTCTTCAATAGTATCGAATGCGACATTGGTCATGCCGATTTCTTCACCTTGGTACACATATGGCGTACCTTTCATCATATGAAGTGTCGTTGCCAGCATCTTCGCGGATTCAACGCGATACTGGCCATCACAGCCATACTTTGAAACAGCACGTGGTAAATCATGATTATTCCAAAACAGCGAGTTCCAGCCTTTATCTTCAAGCTCAACTTGCCACTTGGTTAATACTTTTTTGAAGGTAGGTAGGTCGAGCTTTATAGGTCGCCATTTATCTTTGTTTTCCCACATCAAGCTAATGTGTTCAAACTGAAAAACCATAGAGAACTCTTCACGAGCAGGATCGCTGTACAGTTTAGCGATTTCTGGTGTTGCGTCCCATGTTTCTCCAACAGTCAGTAGATCTTTATCGCCAAATGTTGCACGGTTCATCTGTTGGATCAGCGGATGTAGGCGTGGGCCGTTTCCTATTATCTTCTTATCAATTTCTTTTCCGATAAGGTCGATAACATCGAGGCGAAAACCACCAATTCCCTTCTCAATCCACCAGTTCATCATGTTATGGACTTCTTCTTGAACCTTTGGGTTTTCCCAGTTCAAATCAGGCTGACGCTTAGAGAAAATATGTAGAAAATATTCACCTGTTTGCTCGTCAAATTCCCAACCACTGCCACCGAAAACCGACCCCATCTCATCTGGTACACCGCCACCGTCACTAGGTTTGCGCCAAACGTAGTAATCACGGTATGGGTTATCTTTCGACTTTCGCGCTTCCTTAAACCATGGGTGTTCATCAGACGTATGGTTAACAACCAAGTCCATAATAATGCGGATATCACGCTGCTTCGCTTTTGCTAACAGTTCATCCATATCAGCCATCGTACCAAATTCTGGTGCAATATCTTGGTAGTCAGAAATGTCATATCCATTATCATCCATTGGTGACTTATATACCGGTGATAACCAAAGTACATTGACGCCTAATGTCTTGAGGTAATCAAGCTTACTAATGATCCCACGTAAATCCCCCATCCCATCATTATTGGAATCACAGTAGCTACGAGGGTAAATTTGGTAAACAACGGCATCGTGCCACCATTTAGGGGTAACGTTCATGGCAAACCTCAAAATAATAATGGTATCGTATTGAGCGTTATATTATGGTTTTTATCGCTGTCAGAAAAATACACTCGCCTCAAAGTGATATAGCTTTTACCTATATCACCATCATTATTGACGATATAGATCACAAGTTTACCTAGTTTCACTTTGTGATGGATTTCAAAAAATGTGAGACTGCTAGCAAAGGTTTTTTATAGGTCTCTCTTCGATGGATAAGCAGTACCGCCAATTCTTAGCGATTGCTGAATTAGGTAATATTAGTCTTGCAGCTGAACAACTTAGCTTAAGCCAACCCACACTTACCAATAACATGAAAAAGCTAGAAAAAAGTCTTGGTGTTGATCTCTTTATTAGGCGTTCAAAAGGGGTCGAACTCACTGAGTATGGCAAGCTACTCCAAGAACAAACTTTAGACCTTAGCCGTCGCCATGATGCCATGCTACACCAGCTTGCCGATCTAAAAGCCCGAAAAACCGAAAAGATTAAAATGGGTACAGGTGATGCGTGGTGGGAAGTGTTTGTCAAAGAAGCCTTACAAACATACAGTCAACAATACTCTGCAATTTCTATTCAGCTTGAATTTGGCAATCACCTGAAGCTAATGGATATGTTGATTCATGGCCATATTGACCTGTTTATTGGCCATGAAATTCACGGACTATCGCATCGCTGCAATGTCACTTTCTCACCGTTACTACAAGATGAAGAAGCGCAATTTGTACATCGTACACACCCCTTATTATTGAGTGAAGCATCTTACGAACAGACGACAATTTATCCGTTACTCCAAGTCACCCCAGATCAGGAAGCCTATCAGCACCTCATTGAAAACCCTCACCCCAAGCAACAAGAAAAAGAACGCAAACAATTGGGGGAAAGAATTGTTTATGAAATAAACTCTCTCACCGCGAGCATCGACCTACTTGCGAGTACAAAAGCAGTCATGCCCTACCCAAAAAGCATGACCAATTACTTCTCTCAGTTCGATATTGTGCCCCTACCTAACAGTTCCCCGCCCCAGACTGGCACGGTTGGCATTTATCATTTAAACGAACAACTAGCTTCTCATGTGGCTGATATTAAATCTGTTTTATCCCACAGTAGTGAAAGCTTTATTCCGTAAACAGATAATCTTAATTCGCTCCTTTTTTGTTATTTTTCGAATAAATACTGTCTTCACATAAGAAGATTGTGAACTAATTCACGTAATGGGAACGATCCCATTTACGCCAGATTCATTCGCTGCAATCATTCGCACCAAGAAATGGGAACTTTCCCACTAATTACAAAAGTTCACAAAAGATAGATTACAATTTTCCATGTAGGAGTTTTACCAATGAACATGAGCAAGAAAAGCTTGGCAGCCTTAGCGATCAGTACTGCGCTGTTAACCCCTAGCGCTTTTGCCGACGATGGCTTTGTTTTCCATGGCTACGCTCGTGCTGGTATCGGTATCAGCGGTGATAACGGTCAAAATGTCGAGTTCAATAAACAACAACTAGGTCGCTTAGGGAACGAAGCTGATACCTTTGCTGAATTTGGTTTAGGTAAAGAAATTTATAACGAAGATGGTGCACGTTTCTTCTTTGATTCTATGCTTGCAGTGGGTAGCGACGGCTCTAACATTTTCGAATCGCTAAAGGATGATGAAGAAAACGGCTTCATTGATTTCCGTCAGCTAAATGTTCAAGCCACTGGCGTGCTGAACTTTGCACCAGAAGCAACCCTTTGGGCCGGTAAGCGATACTACCAGCGCCATGATATTCACATTACTGATTTCTACTACTGGAATACTTCAGGCTCTGGAGCCGGTATTGAAAACCTCAACCTTGGTGATGGCCAGTTCTCTTTTGCGGTGATCCGCAACGATGATAATGATGTCGAAGACACTGGTAACCGCGGTGAAGCACTAAATGTTAATGTCATCGACATGCGCTATGCTGGGATCAACCTTTGGAGCAATGCTGATCTCGAACTCGGTATTAACTACGCTATCACCAACCCTTCAAGCGATGCATCAGCAGAAGCAAAAGAATCGAAAGACGGTGTGATGGCCACGGCTCAGCTAACCCAAAACCTTAATAACGGCTTCAACAAAACCGTGGTCCAGTACGGTACAGAAGGCTATGCAAAAGAGTTAGCAACATTTGGTGCAGGTACAGCGTACCATGCGACAACCGAGCATGGCGGCAGTGCATATCGTTTGATCAACTGGGGTGTGGTTAGTCTTACTGATAAAGTCGATCTTGGACACCAACTACTTTGGTCATCAACCATCGATGACATCGAATCGGATCAGAAAGATGATCTCACTTATCTATCCGCCGTAATTCGACCAGTATACAACTGGGATAAGCACCACAAAACCATCGTAGAAGCAGGCTACTTCAGTAACCAAGATATCAGCGGTCAAGATCTATCCGGCCAAAAAATTACTATCGCACAAGCTTGGAACGCAGGAGAAGGCTTCTTTGCTCGTCCTGAAATCCGTCTCTACGGTACCTACTTCTCAAACATCGATAGCATTGATGAGAACAACGTCGTCTCTACGGTCGATTCTGAATTCAACGTCGGCGTTCAAGTAGAAGCTTGGTGGTAGTCACCTCCGATAAGTAAAGCCTCCCCCCACCTGAGTAATCGCAATTGAGTGTCTAGCCCTAAAGTAGATTACGATAAAAAGGCCAGCAGTCGCTTAACGCCATTCGCTTAAGATTACAGTCCGTTATTTAATTGATGGTTAGAAATGAAAGAACCCAGTGATTACTGGGTTCTTCTGTTTTGAAAGCACTTAGAATAACGACTAACTATTCACTTTTTTGCTTAACCGATCGGCATTGAGCAGTCGCTGGCCTTTTCTTGTCTATAGTATTGATATAGCAATAATTAAAATAAACTAGAGACTCTAAAATAGAATTGATCTTTGCCTAGCTCATCATCAAAGCCATAGGCATACCCCATAGTGACAGGAAATCGTAGCCCATACCCTAGTTTGGCTTCCAGAGTAAGCTCGACGCCTGCACCTGTTAACTGTTCAAGGGATTCACCGCTATCCCATGCAGCACCTGAGTCAACAAATGCTGTTCCAGAAATATCACCCAAACCAATAGGATAAAGTGACCAATTTCGCTCTACTCGTGCCAACCAAGTGGTCAGTGAAAGGCGCTGGGTGAAATATCGTTCACCACGTTGGGCGTTATCATCATAACCACGTATTCCTTGGCTATCACGACCAAATAAGCGCCTTTCCTCAGCCAAATCAGTACCACCAATACCAAAGCGTTGAGCGTCTTCATCAGCATAACCACCAGCTAGCCTTGCGGTAAGCGTTGTTCTGCCCGGAAGATCCCAAGTTCCATTCCACTGTGCCTGATACTTTTGGCCTTCATAATCACTGCTGATCACCTCATTGGTTTCTGCTACCACATCAAGATAATGCCCCCAGCCTACACCGGGTACATTCAGGTAATTTTCTCGGTTATCAAACGTTACCGCCAAACCAACTAAAGATTCATTAAGATCCCGATATGGATAAACCGAAGCAAAGCTCGGCTGGGAAACTAATGACTCCCTATCAATATATGCGCCGGTATGAAGGCTCAGCTGATCTTCAAAACCATTTAATATATGGTTACGCTGTAACACAAAGTAATCATCACGAGTAATACGGTAACCACTTTGCTCACCCAGAGATAACTTGGTGTAGCTATGGCTACTATTCAGTATTGCTAGCCAGCGATTATCGTATTGATATATTGCAGTAAAATCACCAACATCATTTTCTACATCCCAAAGTGCTGACAACGTATAGTTATTACGCCCAAGAGCATCTGCGCCAAAGGTGAATGCGCCTAATTGTGTCCTGACATCATCAACATAGATCAGTGGTAGCCAATTATGTGGTCTCACGGTATTCCAAGCTTGATAAGGTTCCGGCTGAGTCTTATCAGCAGCTTGCTGCACTACATCAGGATAATCATATTGCCCGTTATGCTGGCTGACTGGAAAAGTAGCAAGTACTATCGGCTTGTCCATCGTCTTCACGTCATAGCCCTGCGAGCCATAACTTTGGTACACCAAACCTAACTCTGGCTGCCAAATCGGTTTCAATGCACCACCAATTTCTCGCGTCCAACGTTCAATCTCTCCGCGGCCTACATTCAGTGCATACACATCAAAAACACCATCATAATCTGCGCTAAAAATGATCCGGCCATCCGGCAAATAACTCGGCGATGATTCATGGGCTCGGGTGTTGGTAATGGGCAGCCACTGCTTTGTTGTGATATCCAGTTGTTCTAGGTTCCAGCCCTGCTGCTTACGCTGCATAGCGACAACAACTTGTTGCCCATCGTTTGAGATATCAAAACTCCCTAAAATCTCACCTTTTCCAGCTTGCCATAGTAAGGTTCTTGCCTTTGGATTCGTTGCGTCAATTTGCCAGAGCTCACTCACGCCTGATACTTTTCTCATAGCAAGTAGGTACTTACCATCGGGAAACCAGATTATTTTCTTAAACCTTTCTCTCTCGGTTATCGCTTGCCACCTGCCCTCTTGGTAGAGGTAAATATCATTAAATACCCGGCCGTCAGCTCGACTTATTTGGCGAGTAGCGGCAATTCCACTGTTAGGGTGGCTATCCAAGGAAGTGATATTTTTACTCGCAGAAAGTGTTTGCCAACTTAACGATTGCGGCTGCCAACGCACAACCTCGGGTCTATCTTCACCTGTATTTCGATTAACCAGTAAACCATCTTGGCTAGTCGCCATCACTTGCAGATAAGGTAGTGGCTCTGACTCATCAAGTAACTCGCCACCAGCATAGTCAATATTTGCCTGCTGTAATTCATCAGCCAGCGATGACTCTAGCTCACGAGTAAAGTCTTGCCATAGCGCATTAAAGTCTTTGCCAAACGTCTGTCTCGCGGTGCGATTGAGTAAAAAATACGGGATCAAACGACTGCTGTAGTTATCGAGGAACTCGCTGACCTTCTCTTCGCCGTAGGTCTGAGCCAAATACTGCACAAAATAAGCACCGTATAGATATTGGTAACCTAATGGCCATTCCCTATCTGCCACCACAACTTGGTTTAAGGGTTTTAAATCACCGCTAGCGACTTCCATCCGCATTTTCATCGCATAGTTAGTACTTTGCAGTCGTCCATAACCTCGATCTGTTTTGGTGTCAGTCGGATTTCCTTCAAGGTAAACCGCTAATCCCTCGATCAGCATTGAGGGAGTCAGTGCATGTGGGAACAAAAATCCCTGACGACCAAATACTTTTTGCAGCGCCGATGGCGCACCAGTTGCCAACTCCATATGAGCGATATGCACATATTCATGGCGGATCAACATATGCAGCCACTCATCACTAAATGCTAGATCGCTGCCCTCTTCTGGTGGGCTCATATAAAGGCGAATTTGAGCGAACGGCAACGGGGTTGCCCAACCATTGGAGAAGTCGAAATCATCAACCAAGACAATTTCGGTTTTATTGCTAGGAAGGCTACTAAAGAATGGGCGTAAATCACGATGCACCTGCTCAGCAATATCTAATGCTCGCTCGGCAACTTCTTGATGCCCCTTCTCGTAGTGAATGGTGAAATGTGGAGTACTCTGGCTTAGCCATGGTTTACCCGCCTCTTCCCAGCCCACTGGCGCGGAAAAAACCGGAGTAACAATACCACTGGCACTCATAGCAAGGGCTGCTAGTGCCCCTCGCCATCTATTTAATTTATTTCGATTTCGCATCGACACATCCATTTGTCGCTTTTATTCCTAAGTTATTTATAACCAAGTTACTTATACCCAAGTTACTTATACCTAGATTACTTAGGCATATCTATTTCATTTAAGCTTCTACCCCTAAACGAAAAAAAGCAATCATCCGAAGACGATTGCTTTTATCAATGATCAAATTTGAGGCTTGATTAACTCTGTGATGGGGTGCCACTTACCCTACAAAGCTAGAATGGACTTTCCTTATCAAGCTCAGCACAAATACTTGAAACAGCCAATGCCAGTGCCGATTTGATTACCTGCTCTTGTCGTGCCAGTTGCATCTTGTAAAACATAAGATCGGCCTCATCAGATGGCGGAGCGATCTCAAGTTGTACAACACCCATTTGGCTCATTACATGCAACTTTTTAATAGGGTCAAGAATCGCTGGATCGGTAAACCCATACTCACTACCATCATTATTTAGGAAATCACGTAATGTTAGAAATGCTTCAATATCTTGATATACCGAATGAGGAACGACGCCTAGCCCTAACAGTAGCTTCAACCTAACGGACAACTCACCCAATGGGCCAGCATTACCCAATAACGGTTCAACAACAGACTTTACGGCAAAATCATCTTTGCGAAAAATCCGCTGAATTAAATTTTCAACCGCCTGATCAAACACTTCCACTGAAGTGATGACAAACCCTCGAACGGTTGGGGCATCATTGAGACGCTCTAAAATGTCAGACTCTTGGTCGCGATGTGCCATAAATTAAGTATCTCTGTAACAAAAGGATAGCGCTTAGCCTCCTTAAGCTGATGTTATATCTAGCGATTGTATCATCTGGGGCTCAGGTATCAAAACTACCTTAAAATCCATTAAGAAGCCGTATCCGCTGTATTTTTCATCTTTTCATCAAAAACTTTTTCTGTTTTCAATAAAATACCTGCAATGACAAAGGAAACTACAGCAGCAGAAACAATGGATAACACCACCCCTATTAATGAAGATTTGGGTGTTAGTAGCAGAATAGAGAAAATCGAGCCTGGAGAGGCTGGAGATACCATTCCTGCATCAAAGAAAGCCAACACAAACGTACCTGTCATTCCACCAGCAATTGCCGCAAGAATCAGCCTTGGTTTCATCAATATGTAAGGGAAGTATATTTCATGTATACCACCAAAAAAGTGGATAATGGAAGCTCCCCCAGCAGTCTGTCGAGTCATCCCCTGCCCAAAGACCATATAAGCAAGCAAAATTCCCAGCCCAGGGCCTGGATTAGCCTCTATCAGAAAGAACATTGATTCACCGGCTTCTCTCACCTGCTGGATCCCTAGCGGTGAAAATATGCCGTGATTAATCGCGTTGTTGAGGAACAGTACTTTAGCAGGTTCGACAAAAATTGATGTTAAGGGCAGTAAACCTATATCAATCATGACGTTTACACCCGCAGTCAACGAAACAGACAGGATTTTGACGGCAGGTCCTATCATGAAGAAAGCAATGATCGAACAGATCATACCAATAATACCGGACGAGAAGTTGTTCACCAGCATCTCGAAACCCGATTTTACCTTACCTTCTACAGCTTCATCGAAGCGCCTGATTATCCAGCCTCCCATCGGGCCAAGGATCATTGCCCCCATGAACATCGGGATATCAGTACCAACAATCGCCCCCATCGTGGTGACAGCACCAACGACGGCACCTCGTTCGCCACCTGTTAGTTTACCGCCGGAATAACCAATCAGTAATGGTAATAGGTAAATGATCATCGGCTCAACTAGCTGAGCCAAACTCTCATTGGGGAACCAGCCTGTAGGAATAAATATCGCAGTTAAAAAGCCCCAAGCGATAAATGCACCAATATTAGGGAGCACCATATTGGTAAGAAAACGGCCAAAACTGTGTATCTTAATTTTCGTTGCTGGTGAAAGCATAAATCATCCCATCATTCGTCTTTCTTAAAAACCAATCTACGGTGTACATATACCTCTATCAAATCAAGGCAATTCGCACAAATGTCTATCTCACAGTATCGTTTTTAGCCGCAATATTTACCACTATATGATGTTAACAATAAGCCCCATAAGTATGCGCTATTTCGTATGGCGTCATCTTTAAAGGCACGTAGTTATTCAAAAATTGTTTCGCACGGGCTGATGAATAAAGTGAAATATCAGGGTCTAACAGTTGCATAGTCTCAAAATCTAGCCCCAATTCATCACATGACACTCGCAAAACACTGCTTTCTCTAAGTGTTTCAAGACTCCAGCGTACTTTGTACATGAAACCGGTATGGTCGAGATAACGAAGGCTCTCTACAGTACCAACCCATCCTGATATTTCTTGGCCGAAATCAGGGTCAATCATCCCGCGATTGACGATGACCATATCACCAACACTGAATTTATTCTTCACCTGTCTCATTATCTTACTGCGTTCCCTACTTGAAGTTTGTTTAATGAATACCAAAAAAGAAAGGAGCCACAGCCCCTCTCTTTTAGTATTACTTATAGCGACTGATATATAGCTTCGATGCGCTTAGCCTCTTCGCTCTCAGCATCAAGACCAGTGTACTTCGCCAATGTAGAGCGCAGGCCAATCCCTTTCAGTGAAGCCTGAAGCTCAATGGCTTGTGGATCAGAATCGTTAGTGTATTTACATGCTGCCGCGATACCTTTAAGCAGAGTGCCATTTTCAACACCATATTCCATCGTACCAAGCAAAGGCTTCGTTAGACGATCATTCGCCCCTAATTTACGAATAGGCTGACGACCTACACGGTCAATTTCATCACGCAGATATGGATTAGCAAAACGGCCAAGGATCTTCTCAATATAAGCATTGTGCGTGTCACGATCGAAACCGTAACGGCGGATCAGTACTTCACCGCTTTCCTGCATTGCTGCTTTTACTTGCTCACGCACTTCTTCATCTTCAATCGCGTCACGGATTGTCTCATGACCTTTTAGCGCGCCAAGATACGCCGTTACAATGTGGCCAGTATTCAGAGTAAACAGCTTACGCTCCACAAAAGCCATAAGGTTATCTGTCGTTTCCATGCCTTCGATAGCAGGAATATCACCTTTGAACTGCTGCTTATCAACAATCCACTCGCTGAAACTTTCAACGGTCACTTCAAGTGGATCATCATTGGCAGCTTCTGACGGTGGTACGATACGGTCAACAGCCGAATCAACAAAGCCAACGAGCTCATCAGCCTGAGAGTGGTAGATACTGTTCAGGTGCTTGTAAACCTCTTCTTTAAGATGAGTCGTGCCACGCACCATGTTTTCACAAGCAATGATATTCAATGGGTTATTGTTATCTGCTTCAAAGCGGTGGGTAAGGCCCGTTGCGATAGTTTTTGCAATAATATCCAACACGTTTGGACCTACCGCAGTCGTCACCATATCGGTATGGATAATCTGATCGATAACGTCTTGGCTAGCAGAATTAACCGCAGTGACATGCGTTACGGTATCAATTTTACACTCACTACCAACAACTTTTACTTTGTATGACTGATCATGGCTTAGCTGATCAACCAATGGCTTATCTACATCGGCAAATGTCACGGCAATGTTCGCATCTGCTAGTAATTTACCAATAAAACCACGACCGATATTTCCTGCACCAAAATGTACTGCTTTCATAATAATTTCTACCTTAAATTTGGAGTCGAGGCCGGAGGGGGAACACCGGCCTCGGTATGTCTTAATGATTGGATAAATTAAGCGGCTTTTTCACCGGCTAGAATCTCTAGCACTTCAGCGACATCAGTCGTCGTGGTCAAACGCTCAATCGCATCCGGATCATCAAGTGCATTCGTGATAGTAGTAATTACCTGAATATGTTCATCGTTCTTGGCTGCAATACCGATAACTAACTTCGCAACGTCATCTTCATCATCGGAAAATTGCACACCCTCTTGGTACTGGCAAATAATGATGCCGGTTTTCATGACTTTATCTTTTGCTTCAACCGTACCGTGTGGGACCGCAATTGACTCACCTAAGTATGTTGAAACCATTTTTTCACGCTCAAACATCGCATCTACATACTCGGCTTCTGCATAGCCCAACTTCACTAGTTGCTCACCCGCATAACGGATAGCCTCTTCTTTGCTGTTTGCTTTCAGGCCTAAGTGGATATTCTCGGCTTGAATTTGAAAAACCTGCGGTGCTTGTGGCTCAAAGCTATCTTCGTTCGCTGCAACTGGAGAAACCTTTACCATCGTTTCATCATTGGCTGCCTTCGGGCTGCCTGCCGCCACAATGCTGGTGACGAGATCGTTATACACTTGGCTATCAAGGAAGTTTGTTAGCGAAAGGTGTTTGGCATTGGCTGCATGCTTACGTGCACGCTCGGTTAAATCTTTATGAGTAATCACGATATCTACCTCTTGCGGCAAGCTGTTAATGGCACAGTTAGTGACGTTGATATTAAGACCAGCTTCTTGAACTTTTTTACGTAGTAGGCTTGCTCCCATTGCGCTTGAACCCATACCGGCATCGCAGGCAACAATGATGTTTTTGATGTTTGCTAGGTTGAAGCCTGACTCTGCAATAATCGGAGAGTTTGCACTTTTTGAAGAGGCTTTCATGCCTTTCATTTTACTGGTTGCACCAGCAAGATCATCACCTTCTTCATCTGTTACTTTCTGCGTTTTCATCAACAGTGCTGCCACACTGAACGATACTGCTGTTGAGGTGATAACAGAGAGAATCACACCAATAAATGACGCTTTAGGGGTCATCAGCAAGATGGCAAAGATAGAGCCCGGAGATGCTGGTGATACAATACCAGCATTAAAAACAGTTAAGGTGAACACACCTGTCATACCACCAGCAATAACAGCAAGGATTAGACGTGGGTTCATAAGAATGTACGGGAAGTAAATTTCGTGAATACCACCGAAGAAGTGAATGATTGACGCACCACCCGCCGTTTGTTTAGCCGTACCACGGCCAAACACCATGTAAGCAAGCAGAATACCTAAACCCGGACCAGGGTTAGCTTCAATCAAGAAGAAAATAGATTGGCCAACTTCGTTTGCCTGCTGAATTCCCAGTGGAGAGAAGATACCGTGGTTAATCGCATTGTTGAGGAAAAGAATTTTCGCAGGCTCAACAAAAATAGATGTAAGAGGAAGCAGCCCTGCGTTAACCAGTACGTTTACCCCACCAGCTAATCCTGATGACAAGACCTTCACAAATGGGCCAATCATGTAGAAAGCTAAAATGGCACACAGCATACCTACGATGCCAGCAGAGAAGTTGTTCACCAACATCTCAAAGCCACTCTTCACTTTACCGTCGACCCAGCTGTCAAACTTCTTGATTGCCCAGCCGCCTAAAGGACCCACCATCATGGCACCCATGAACATCGGGATGTCAGTACCGACAATCACACCGATAGTGGTAATTGCACCGACTACGGCACCACGCTCACCACCCACTAATTTACCGCCAGTGTAACCAATCAGCAGTGGTAATAAGTAGGTGATCATTGGACCGACCAACTTCGCTAGTCCTTCATTAGGGAACCAACCCGTTGGAATGAAAAGTGCAGTAATGAAGCCCCACGCGATAAACGCGCCAATATTAGGCATCACCATATTAGATAGAAAGCGCCCAAAATTTTGTATCTTGATCTTTGCATCTGGTGATATCATGTCGATTCCCCGTCTGATGTTTAGTTATAAGTTCTGTTATAGGTAACGGTTCGCCAAAACCGTCGATTGCTTAGTACCCAATTAATCTAACACAGAATTTTTAAACCGAACTGATGACGGGTTTTTTGTGATATAAATCACCTTCTAATATTATGAAACAAAAAATTATCGTGATACTCATCACAAACGCTGATTGAAAGTAAGCTACATTAAACTAGATCTTAATAAGTCAACGACAATCACGGCGACCCCGGTCACATAAATGAATATTCGAAATAAAAATATTTAGTGATGAGCATCACACTATGATTCTTTTACTCAATAAAGGTCAGTTAGATAAGTGATGCAGATCACCACTGCTATTTTATTCGCATCGTGAATAAAATAGGACTTTAAACGCAATTGTCATTTTGTAATTTTATTTCAGGTTAACAAGCCTATTAATCTTCCCGCAGCCCCCGTCATTACTACCTCTTAAGTAGCAGATTCGCTCAAGATTAAGTGCGTACCGCGGTACTCTTTATAAAAAACAAACAATCGTTGTATCTAGATTTACTTATTTCAACATCGAATAAACAGCCAAGACCTGTTGTCACAAACAATGAATATTTGATCATCTCTCTATCGTATTTATAAGGCTTACATATTTGAGAAAGTGAAATCGTTCCATATCGTCAAATGACCATTCAACGAAAAAAAGCAGGACTATAAGCCCTGCTTCTATAATGAAATATGGTGGGTGAGTAATAAAGTAACATACCAAATATGTTTATTATTTAGGCCAATAAATGAATAGGCACGTACAGTATTGTTGCCTAATTGGGGTATGTCTTAGTCCTACCTACAAGTGCTGTCGAAAGATATTAAAGCTCCATCGAAAATTGCCACTATCCCAATGTATCAACGTGTTTACGAAACAAATTAAAATGACGAGCCAGTGAGCGAGGCACTAGACCGCCATTTACCATCTGAATTGAACTTTATCTGACTAAACAGCCTTTAAGTCTCAGATAAAAAATTCCGCCATCCTCCAAACCGAGTAATATCGGTTGCCCCTTCAAGTCCAATAGACTCACAGATGAACCCTTTAATCCACTCTCCTGATTCAAGTTCAACAGTACCTAAGCCTAACGGATGAGGAATCTGAACAAGTAATGATCCAAGCTTTTGTTTGGGGATACGCCATACTTCCACTTCAATGTTTTTACCTTGTTGCTTATTACGCACCAAACCTGGCCTTAATGGTGGCTCCCCTGCCAAGCAATACAGTGAGTAATGTGCTGAAGTCGTAGTTTGCTTTTTAAAATTAGCTCCCAACTCGTTAAGTTGGTGGTTTAAAGCCAAATCTTTCATATGAGCACCACAAACCAACAAATCAACATTCTCTGTATCATCTAGCTCGAGCTGCGTTGCACCTAACGGTAAGCCCATCAATGTTTGCCACTGGCTTGCAAGTTGTATCAACATTTGCTCATGGAATGCCGGAGCAAACAAGGTAACGCCAAACGGTAAACCTGCATTCGTGAATCCACTAGGTATAGCAATCGCACTATAGTCTAGTAAATTCATAAAGTTAGTGTAATAGCCAAGATTTGAATTGAGCGCAACAGGATCTGCGTTCACTTCATCAATGGTGTAGATAGTTCCTGCAGTGGGTGTCAATACTACATCGACTTCATCCATTAACTTATCACACTGAACCTTATACTCTTGAAGTTGATAGATCGCTTTAAAAGTATCTACCGCCGACTGATCTTTAGCACTGCCGATAATAGTTTGGATCACTTCTAAACATTGCTCCGCATTACTCTCGAAGAATGCTTCAATAGCGGCATATCGCTCTCCCACCCAAGGACCTTGATAGAGAAGGTTTGCGACTTCAACGAAAGGCTTAAGGTTAAATGGGACAACCTCTGCACCCATAGATTCAAGACGGGTGACAGCTTGAGCGTATAACTTTCGGTACTCGTCATTACCAAAAAACTCAAGCAACTCTTCGGTAGGAATGCCCACTCTGAGGTTTGCAAAACTCTTATGCTCTCCGAAGTTTTGTTCAACAGCATTACGAGCAAAGCAATCGCGTTCGTCGTAGCTAACACCGATACTATAAAGTAATGCTAATTCGTCTGCCGTTTTAGCAAAAAAGGTCACGCAATCAAGACTTCGACACGCAGGTACAACTCCACTGCAGCTGAGTAAACCTTTGCTTGGTTTTAATCCGTACAGATTGTTAAACGCGGCTGGAACACGGCCTGAGCCAGCAGTATCTGTACCCAAAGAAAAATAGACTTGATTGGTTGCAACCGTAACCGCACTGCCTGAGCTAGAACCACCTGAAATATAATCAGAGTCAAAGCTGTTTTTAACTGCTCCCCAAGGGCTTCGAGTGCCTACCAATCCCGTTGCAAACTGATCAAGGTTCGTCTTTCCCAAAGGAATTGCACCGGCTTTGATCAATAGCTCAACCACAAACGCTGACTGTGCTGGTTGATACCGGTACGCATTACAACCCGCTGTTGTTTCCAGACCTTCCAAATCAATATTATCTTTGATTGCAAAAGGTACTCCAAAAAGAGGAAGCTTTTCACTATCTTGTTCCATCAATCGATCTACGTAGATATCAAGTTGAGTCTCTGAGATAAGAGACAGCCAAGAGTTTGTTGTATCACCGCGTGCTTGTTCGAGTTTACTATGCAGGAACTCAGCAACGCTGAGTTTACCACTTCGATATGCCATTACTAGCTGTTGGATTGTCATCGGTTCCGACAGGCTTTTTGTCATTGGATTTGTCATGTTCTTTCCTTAGAATCGTTAAGCTTCACAAGTATTTACAACAATCAAAGGTTCTCCAGCATAAACCTGTGAACCTTCGTTATGGCAAATTGCATCAATCACGCCAGAAACACTTGCAACAACCTCTAACTCCATCTTCATCGCTTCTAAGATCATCACGACATCATTTTCTTTTACCCATTGACCAGGCTCAACCAACACCTGCCAAATGTTACCAGCCACATGACTCTCAATAGCCTCTTGTCCATCAGCTAGTGCCGTTTGAACTGATGATTGCTCAATCTCGGTTGCCACGAAATGAGCTTGACCAGACTCTTCCCAACGCTGACGCTCTTGTTCAAATGCGGTCTGCTGACGCGTTTTACACTGTTTGATCTCTTCAGCATGCTCATCAAGAAGTACTTGATAACTTGCAAGTGAAAATTCGGTTTCTTCAATCTTAACGGGGTAGTGGCCTAACGGATGCTTCTCACGAATCTCCAATAATTCATCAGCGCTCACTTCATAAAACTTAATCTGGTCAAAAAATCGCAGCAACCACGGCTTACTAAACACTTCTGTTTGACGATAGCGATTCCACATTTGTAAGGTACGACCGACAAACTGATAACCACCAGGTCCTTCCATCCCATAAACGCACATATATGCACCACCAATACCGACAGCGTTCTCTGGTGTCCACGTTCGTGCTGGATTGTATTTAGTTGTTACTAGGCGGTGGCGAGGGTCCATTGGTGTTGCGACTGGCGCACCTAAATATACATCCCCTAAGCCCATCACTAAGTAGCTAGCATCAAATACCGTTTTCTTCACGTCATCAACAGAATCAAGACCATTGATACGGCGAATGAACTCAATGTTATCAGGGCACCAAGGTGCACCTTTACGAACCACCTCATCATATTTGCGGATGGCTAAACGTGTCGCTTCGTCATCCCAAGAAAGTGGCAAATGCACGACCCTTGCAGGAACCGTCAATTCATCAATATTGTCTAGCTCAGCTTCAAACATTTCCAACTCAGATAGCAACGCTTCACGACTCAGCGTTAAGTTGTCATAGTGAATTTGTAAAGAGCGAATACCTGGAGTCAACTCACTAACGCCTTTTAACTCTTTTTGTTGCAGCTTAAGCATCAGCGCATGAACACGGAATCGTAAACGAATGTCTAACACCTGTGGACCATACTCAACCAGCAAATAGTCCTCCCCACTTGGCCGATAAACAACTCGTTCACCAAAGCGCTCTGCTGGGATGGTTTTGATTACTGGTGAGTCTAGTCGAGCAGCGGACAACGTGAGCTCTGATATGGTGCCAGTCTCTATTTGTGCCAATTGTGCTAGCTCGGCTTGCTCCGCATCAACGACCGACACAGGTATAAAGCGAATTTCATCACCCGCTTTTAATTGACCCATTTTCCAAAGGTCAGCCTTGATAATCGTAGCAGGGCAAACAAATCCACCGAGGCTTGGACCATCTGGCCCCAGAATTACGGGCATGTCACCAGTAAAGTCGATCGTACCAACTGCATAAGCATTATCATGGATATTCGAAGGATGCAGACCCGCTTCACCGCCATCTTTACGCGCCCAATTAGGTTTAGGGCCAATCAGGCGAACCCCCGTACGACTAGAATTAAAATGGACCTTCCACTGCGCCGCAAAGAATGACTTAATATCATCATCAGTAAAGAAGTCTGGAGCACCGTGAGGGCCATAAATAACCCTAATATCCCATTCATTAGTAAAGTTTGATTGGGTAACTGAGTGTCCTTCTACTTTATCAGTCCGCTGAGTGCTAGAGTTGATATGTAAAACATCACCAGCCACCAGTGCTCGCCCAGCATGCCCACCAAACTGGCCAAGAGTAAACGTTGAGCGACTACCTAAATATTCAGGGCAATTAATCCCACCTTGCACCGCTAGGTAAGTCCTTGCACCACCTGAAATTTTACCAAGCTTGAGAGTTTGACCCGCTTTAACTAAAACGCTCTTTCCCGCGGTGACTGTCACCCCGTCCAGAGAAGCTTGAATCTCTGCGCCTGTGAGTGCGATGGACGTTGCTTGATTGAATTTAAGGGCTGGCCCTGAAACAATGATTTCTAAACCAGCACAGGATTCATCATTACCTAAGATTTTGTTTGCTAGACGAAAGCTAAGTGAATCCATTGGCCCTGAAGGCGGAACGCCGATATCCCAATAGCCCGTTCGAGCGGGGTAATCTTGGATAGTGGTTTGTGTACCACCGCTGATGACATCAAAAGTATTTGGTTGATACACAAAGTGATTCAAAGACTGAGTCAGGATCTCACCTGTCTCTACCATTTCACTACTTAATAATTGACTTAAGTACGATTTATTATGCTCAATACCATAAATAATACTTTCATCTAACGCCCGCTTAAGCTGTATTAGCGCCGTTGGTCTGTCTTCAGCAGAGACAATCACTTTCGCTAGCATAGGATCAAAGAAAGGCGACACCTCAACCCCCGCTTCTATCCAATGTTCAATACGAAGGTTTTCGAACGCTGGCCATTCAACATGACTAATTAAACCAGCACATGGTTGGAAATTTTTATTGGCATCCTCAGCATATAGGCGCACTTGAATCGCATGCCCTTTGGGTTCCAGCTTAGCCCCCAACTCATGTAGGTTTAGATTTCCGGCACCTTGATGAATCATCCACTCCACAAGATCGACACCAAACACTTCCTCGGTAACCCCGTGCTCAACCTGTAAGCGTGTATTCACTTCAAGGAAATAAAACTGTTGTGATTGTTGGTCGAGAACATACTCCACCGTACCAGCATTACGATAGTTCACCTTTTGCGCTAAACGCACCGCGGTATGTTGCAGTGCCTGACGAGTTTCATCACTTAAATTTGGGGCTGGGGTTTCTTCAATCACTTTTTGGTTTCGACGTTGAGCAGAACAATCTCGCTCACCAAGTGCAACTACATGTCCTTTGCCATCACCAAAAATCTGCACCTCAATATGGCGTGCTTTTTCAATGAATTTTTCTAAAAAGACACCACTGTTGCTGAAGTTATTTTCACTTAAACGCTTAACACTGTCGAACGCCAGGGCTAACTCATCGCTAGAAAAGCAGCACTGCATACCAATACCACCGCCACCAGCTGTACTTTTAAGCATCACGGGATAGCCAATGTTCTCCGCTTCCTCTAATGCTTGCTGCTTATCTTTAAGAAGTCCAGTACCAGGTAATAGAGGCACTTGGGCTTGCAATGCAATATTACGTGCCGAGTGTTTTAGACCGAAACCTCGCATTTGCTCTGCTGTCGGCCCTAAGAAAACCAAACCCTCATTTTCACAACGTTCTACAAACTCAGGGTTTTCACTTAAAAAGCCATAACCAGGGTGAATAGCCTCAGCGCCAGATTCTTTGGCAATAGCAATGATTTTATCTTGATCTAGATAAGTGTCTGATGCGCCACCTTTACCCAACGAAAAAGCTTGGTCTGCATCGACAACATGTAAACTTTGACAATCCGCTTCGCTATAGACTGCGACGCTTCCAATATTGAGTTTTTTTAATGTGCGGATTACTCGACAAGCAATGGCTCCACGGTTAGCAATTAATACCCTACTAAACATAACTTTATCCCTAAAATCCAGGTCGTCCTGGAACAACAAAGAGCATCTACGAGGGTCGTCCCTTGCTCGTTCTTCAGCTGCCTTGCTGAATTATTGCCAAATCAAAACCTCAATAGGTGTTGGGTTATAGGCATTACACGGGTTATTGAGCTGTGGACAGTTAGACATCAGTACGATGGTATCCATATGTGCCTTTAGCTCAACATACTTACCTGCACCACTAATACCATCAGCAAAGGTCAATCCACCTTCCGCCGTAACAGGGACATTCATAAAGAAGTTGATGTTGTGGGTAATATCACGCTTGGTCATACCAAACTCTTCGTTCTCAGCAACAGCTAGCAGCCAGCTATCACGACAAGCGTGCATGCATTTTTTATCAATAGCGTAGCGAACTGTATTACTTTCTGTCGCACACGCTCCGCCTAGAGTATCGTGCCTTCCACAAGTATCAGCGACAATTTCTAGCATGACATTACCAAGATCTGAGAGGATCTGTGTACCAGCGCTCAGGTAGACGTTACCTTGTTCTCGAATAGTATCAATTGCGCTATAACGCTCTGAAGGGTCATTGGCGTTATAAAACAGAGTGTCAGCGGCTTGGTTTCCCTCTAAATCCAAAATGCGGATAGTTTGCCCTTTCTTTACTACCTTCATGTAGTAGTCCCCGGCAGGTACCACATCTCGACATAGCGCTTTATTAGACTCTAATTGACTTTCTACAATCATGTTCTACTCCTTTAACAACAGTGACTGACTACATGGTGCTCGCCATCGGGCTTTACAGATGCAACATTACGGCGGTTATTCTCAAAACCACGTACATTTTCTTCACGATGGTTGAGGCACTCATCAGCAGCTAGTAATGGTTCAGACTCAAATAGCGCTAGCTCGACAGGTTTATATGGGTAGCTTTCTGAAGGGTTAAGTGGATGCGGACAAGTGGTCATCACCACTAGCGTGTCCATCTCAAAACGCAGCTCGATACAATCACCCGCTTGACTATGGTTTGACTCATACTTGAGGTTTCCTACCTCATCAGTCGCAACTTTGCTAAATAGATTTAGGTTTGCCGCAAGGTCACGTTTACCTAGACCATATTTTGCGACTTCAACCAACAGAGCGTCGTAACCATTCTGTTTCCACAAGTTACGCTCAGTTTGGTAGCTACGCTCACCCCACTTTTGAGCGACTTTTTTCTTATTCGCCACCCCACAAGCGGTATCAATCCATCTTGTATCATCGCGAACGATAGAACAGAAGATTCGGCCCATATCAGAATACAAGCAGTTACCCGTTGATAGCTTGAATGTATGCTGGCATTTCAACGTATCTGGTGCATTGTAACGCTCTAATAGATTCGCCGGATTGTAGAAAAGAACACTTAAGTTTGCGCCTCCTTCGACATCTTTAAAACGCACAGTGCGCCCTTTAGGCACGACCATCGACCAGTGTGCTGCACCTGGCAGCATATCTGAAAAAATCACGTCCTGTTCCGATAACATATTCAATTCCTTATGCCGTTTTTTTAAGTAATAGTTCGGGTTCTGCTTGATTAACCTGTTCTGTCGGAATATCAAACGTTACTTGTGCGCCAAATCGTTCTGGTGCTTGCTCATCGTGCCGAGAGTGGTCGAAGACCCATAATCTATTGCCCAAATGGAAACCCTCGCCAAGGTCGTGTGTGATCATAAACACAGTCAGATTCTGCTCTTTCCAAAGAGACTTAACCAATACGTGCATATCTTTTCTTATACCAGGGTCAAGCGCTCCAAACGGTTCATCCAAAAGTAAGATTCTTGGTTTTTTGATCAATGCCTGAGCAATCGACAAACGCTGCCTCATACCGCCAGAAAGCTCATGAGGGTACTTGTCTTGAGCGGATAGCAGACCAACTTGAACCAGCATGTCTTGTGCTTGCTTTTTTGCCTGCTGTTTTTTGCCACCAAACAAACGTCCAAACAACTTGCTGGAGACACCTTGAGATTCAAACTCAAAGCCCAGCATCACGTTTTCTAGTGCTGTCAGGTGAGGAAATACCGAGTATTTTTGAAAGACAATGCCTCGTTCTATTCCTGGTTCTTGGGAAAGCGGCTCACCATCTAAAATGATACTTCCACGCGATGGTGTTTCTGTGCCTAACAGCATGTTTAAAAACGTAGTTTTACCGCAACCAGACGCGCCAACGATACTAACAAAGTCACCTTGATTAACGGTCAGGTTGAGGCGTTCCAATACGATATTGCCACCGTACTCCTTCCATACCTGTTTAATTTCTAGAATAGTTTTCTGATCAGCCATTACTGTCTCCTTAAGATTGGTGATACCAAGGGCTTAACTTTTGGGATGCCAGTCGCAGGAGCCAATCCATGCTGTATGCCAATATCGTAATCCACATCACGTAAGGCAGAATTACGTCCATAGAAAGATATCGACGAACAAGGAATATGCGATAGCCCAAACCTTCAGTTGCAACAATGGCTTCAGCAGCAATTAAAAATAACCAGGCGCTGCCCAAAGTAAGTCGTACCGCCTCGATTAGCTTAGGGACAATTTGGGGCAATATAATGCGAATAATAATTTGCCAGCTGTTTGCTCCCAAGGTTTGTGCTTTGATCAATTGCTCATCTGGTAGGCTTTGTACTCGTAACTGAATATCACGAACAATGATTGGAGCGACACCAATCACGATCAACACCACTTTAGAAAGCTCACCGACACCAAAAGAAATAAATAATATTGGCAAGATCGCCATTGGTGGAATCAGTGAAACCGCAGTGATCACTGGTGATAGTGACGAACGTACCAGCGGTATAATCCCTGTAGCGATGCCAAGTGATAAACCCAACAAGGCACTTACTCCTACTCCCCAGCCTAACCGAACAAGACTTGCCAAGGTGTCTTGCAGCATGAGGTACTCACCCGTTCTCTTACTTGGTGTGAATGCCATTCTATCAATCGCGTCAGCGAAGCTGCTAAATGCAGGAAGTAGCTTGTCTGCAGA
This sequence comes from Photobacterium minamisatsumaniensis, assembly GCF_050336695.1. Taxonomy (NCBI): domain Bacteria; kingdom Pseudomonadati; phylum Pseudomonadota; class Gammaproteobacteria; order Vibrionales; family Vibrionaceae; genus Photobacterium; species Photobacterium minamisatsumaniensis. Next base: position 64,518 of record NZ_JAKJSI010000023.1, read on the forward strand.
GTTAGCAGCCAATCTGGCGTCCGATGCGACCAAATAAGCCACAAGCAAGATAAGAAACGGCATCACACCCAATATCACTCGCCCAAACTTAGATGGGTAACGATTAATTACTTTAGTCATAACAACTCCGTACTCAATAACTTGATACCGCGATTACAGCTTGCCATCTGCTGCCATCTGCATGTATTCAGAAGAAAAACGAAGTTTTATATTGGTTGGGTCACCATAGACGCCTGCAGGTGTTTCAACACCAATGACAGTAGCATCTGGTGCGCCATCACCTAAAAGGCCATGCTCAAACGAAAACTCACTTACCTTTTGCATTGTGCTCATCAGGTTAGGACTTGTCGTAAAACTCACCGCATCCTGTGCAGAATAGAACATGTTGGTGGCATTTAACTGGGATTTATAGTTATCGAGATTTGTTCCTGAAGCTAGCGCCATAAAAGATTTCGCTTCATCCCCCTTTGATGGTGACTGCATAATCGACATGATTTCATACCATGCACCAGTTAATGCCTTACCTAAAGCGGGGTTATCTTTTAGCGTATTGGTATTCACGACCAAGAGGTCAATAATCTCACCTGGAATGTTTGAGGAGTTGAAGACAAGAGAAGTATTAGGTTGAGCAGTGATCTCACTCAATAAAGGATTCCAAGTAACGACTGAGGTCACATCGTTTGTGCTAAAGGCGGCAATCAAATCAGCATCAGAGGTGTTGACTACTTTTACGTCTCTTTCACTAAGACCAACACTTTCTAATGCACGAGCCATTAGGTAGTGAGAAACGCTAAGCTCAACAAGATTGATATCTTGTCCTTTAAGATCCTTAAGGCTTTTATTCCCTTTAAGTACGATGCCATCATTACCATTAGAGAAATCACCCACAACTAGAGCGGTTGAATCAACCCCACTGGCAGCTGGAATCGTCAATGCATCCATATTGGTCATGACCGTTGCATCGAATTGACCTGTAGTGAATTGATTGATTGACTCGATATAGTCATTAACTTGTACCACATCAATCTCGATATTGTATTTGTCTGCCCACTTATCGAGAATTCCACTATGATCAGCGTAATCCCAAGGCATCCAACCAACATAGATAGACCACGCAAGGGTGAACTTTTGTTTTTCTTCAGCAAGCACTGATGGGGAATATGCAGAAGTAAATAATGTAGCGCCTAATGTCATTGCAAACAGGCTTTTTTTAATTTGAGATTTCATTGGGGTTTCCTCCACGAGTCACTTAGATACCGGCACAGGAGGCATAACCAAATTGGTTTGATCTCCCGGGCTTCTATCCCTCCGTGTGACCTCGTGTGAGGTTGACATCTCTCGACCCAGACACTGCATTTACAGCCGGAACCCTAGATGTCTATTGCCAAATTGTGGTCAGAGTTTGCGATCAAAATCTTGTTCTCTGACATTATTCTCCTGAGCAACATTTATAAGTAATACAAATATCGTGCCAATTCTAAAGTCACCATAAACAATAGGTTAAACTCAAATAAAAACCTGATTTATCAAAGCTAAAGCACCTTCATAGTGCAAAGATGTACAAGTTGGTGCAGCGTGAAATTGGATTCGTATAAATTTTATAAGCTACTTGTCGTGACCTGTATCAGCAGCTTTAAGCACCTCTTTAAGCGAGTAAAGTCACTTAGCTAGGTAAACAATGACAAACATCAAAACATGCATCAAGCACACCACAGAATTTAAGGAACAAGCGCTTAAGCTCGCTGAAATAACATCTACTCCAAAGGCTGCACGACAACTCACTTTACATGCTGCGCGAAATACGGTTAACGCAAGAACGCAAAGCAGGGCTCCGCCAGTAAACGCGAGGCTGACCAGCCTTTACATATGGTGATGCCATGCGTCGATAACATTTTGTAGGGTAAAGTTCTACCTCCAAACTCTCGTTAAACATGGAGCTAATAGATAAAGGGACACAATGAGTCAATCTGAACAGGCTGACTCGTATATGGACAAAACCTTGTTAGAGTAAATACGTAAATTTGGAATTAGTGGGTTAGTTAAATTCATGCCACGCTTTTAAACCTGACACTTACATGGACGGCACCCCAACTATAGGATGCCGTATTTCTATTGACTTATGTTCTAGATCTTACGAGCTCTAGTTGCAAAACAATCTTGGATGTAATCACTTAGTCCCTCGTTCAGGTTTTCTTCGTAAAAGCCATCAATAACAAACCCCGCTGCTATTTGCCCTCCAATGATACTAGATAGAGTGTGGCTATACTCCATTGCTCGACCTTCTTCAATAAACTGTTTAGCTTGTTCATCATCCAACTCATCAAGTGAATTAAACGGTAATGAGTTCGAAATCTGATAGATCCCTTGTTCCCAAAGATCTCCGTCAAAGAGGTAGATTGCTGGATTAGGTGCTCCCAACATGAAAATACCTCCACTGACTAATACTCGATAAGCTTCTGCATAAAAGGCTGTCAACTCAGGGATATAGGTTATTGATACTGGACAAAAAACAACGTCAAAGTCCCCATCCTTGAACATAGACAGATCACGCATATCACCTTGAACAGTTTTGATTTTCAAACTCTCACGCTCAGCGACTTTCAAATCTTGTGCGAGTTGTTTAGGTGATATGTCCATAACTGTTACATCAGCGCCAACTGCCGCCAATATAGGTGCTTGCTGACCACCACCACACGCCAAACAAAGCACTTTTTTACCCTGAAAATCTTCAGGGAACCAGTTTCGTGGAACAATTCCATCTGCTCCTAAGCTCAATGAAAACTCTCCTTTTCTAGCGAGTGCTACCGCTTCTTTTGAAACAGGTACTGTCCAACTTCTTTCTTCATCAACATACTTATCCCAAGCGTTTTTATTGTGCTCTGTAACAGAAGCAGGAGTTTTTTTATTACTATTAGTCATCTTGTATCCACTCGTTATTTTAGGCGTAACTTCGTGGTGATTTGCTCTATCTCATCACGCCATTTTTGCTGTAGTTTTTGCTTTTGATGCTTAGGCTTACGTCGTAAGTCATCTTCTAGCAAAGTCTCTAAATCAAACAACCTTTTCAGCATCTCCTCTTCAGGTGTACAACTAATAAAGTTCTTGTGTATAGGCTCAATTACTTTTTCTTTTTCAGTCGTGTATTCAGTGGCATCACTTGAACTGCCCACTACAGAGTCAATGTCCGAGTATAGTTTCTCAAGATCATGTCGTTCACTTAGTCCCCCATCTTTAATTAACCAATAGCGGTTGCAGCATTTTTCGATTAATTCTCTATCGTGAGTCACTAACAGCGCTGCCCCTTGAAATTGTTTCAAGGTGTCAGCCAACTCATCTTTTCCATCTAGGTCGAGGTGATTTGTTGGCTCGTCTAACATTAGTAGGTGGTACTGAGCTAGAGAAAGCCCAAGCATCAGTAAACGGGAACGCTCTCCGCCACTTAACTTACTAATTAGCTGTGAATGTCGAGTAAACTCAAAACCTGCACTGATCAGAGCCATTTTTCGACGCTCTTCTGGTAGATCACAAAACTTACCTAATGAATCAATAAGCGAGTCATTGTCATCCAACTGCTTCAGGTTTTGATCGTAAAAACCTAACCGACAACGAGGGTGAAATTGAATTTTGTCAATAATATCTGCCTGTTGTGTATAGTTTTGCCACAGCATTCTGAGCATTGACGACTTACCGCAGCCATTGCTACCTATTATTGCAACTCGATCTCCACTCTTGATTTGTTGCTCCAGAACCTGAAGCAGTTCAGGTGCATCAAGTGAAGGCTTAACGCTTAAACTAGATAGGCGTAATAGCCTATCAGCTCTCATAGACTCTCCTTTTAAGGTAAGTTGCCAAGGAGTACCTGAAGTTAGTTGGGTTTGGGAGTCTTTTAGTCGCTCTAAACGCTTCTCCATGTGCTTAGCTTTTCGAGACAAATCTTCATTGTCATAGACTCGCCCCCAGATAGCTAAGCGCTTTGCACTTTTTTCAATACGGTCAATTTCATTTTGTTCAGTCAAATTGCGTTGCAGTGCAGCCTCATCAACTTTTTCAAGCTTCTGTAAAGCTTGTGAACAGGGAAGTTGGAAATAACTAAGATAGTTATCTCTAAGAATCCAAGTGCAGTTTGTCACTTTATCTAACAAACGTCTGTCATGGGAAACTAGGACAAAGCTACCTTTCCAATTCAATAAGAACTGCTCTAACCATATTAGTGTAGGTAGATCTAGGTGGTTGCTAGGTTCATCAAGCAACAAGAGGTCTGGTTGTGAGATGAGTGCTCTAGCTAGCAAAAGGCGTGTGTGCTGCCCTCCACTTAGAGTTCCAGCGTTTAGGCTCCAATCCTGTTGTGAAAAGCCCATATCAGAAAGAAGAAATTCAGCTTGCCATTGCTCTTGATAACGCTCGTCTATAGGGAGTTTTGCAACGACTGCTTCAAGCATAGACAAATGCTCTAATTCGGAAGGCAGGTGCTGCTCTACTTGCTCTAAAAGACAATTTTTGGCGATTGAGATATCGCCTGAGCGGGGTTCTATTTTGCCGCAAAGCAGTTTTAATAACGTACTTTTACCGCAGCCGTTGTGACCAACAAGTCCGATACGGTCACCCTGTTTTAGGGTGAAAGAAACCTCTTCAAACAAAGGTGCTGAAGTGGTGTGAAAATCAATAGATTGGGCAGATAATAAAGTGCTCATTGCTTACTCAAGTTTTTTTAGGCGAAACAACGCCTATCGTCAGAAATTGCTGACAATAACCTCGTAAGCTAGAGGGAAGAGACTCTAGACTGTCTTAATTGTTTCTTCGCTCAAGCTCGGTTATCGCAGCACGATACCAGATAAACTTGAGCTTGGCTGATTGCCAAAAAAGTGCGCGAAGAAAAAAGCACACAAAGTCATGGTTAACCTCCTTTTTTGTTTTGTGGATTAATTCGGCGTATTTTAGCAATAAAATTTTATAAGTCTACCTAGAACGACCTGATGAGGTCATGGCTTCTGTATTAAAGAAACTTATTGAATTGAGCAGCTAAGCTTGCAACTAGATCGCTTGCTCTAACTCATAATGGGGCGTGCGACGTGAAGTCGTATGAAGCGCTGTTCACCGCTTAATGTGTGAACCATCTGTATCACCAGATGAACCTAAGAGCCTGAATAAAGTAGCGGCTCCGACAATGTAACGAAGATTGGCATTTGCCAATCGGGATCTAAATCGTAAGAGGACGATCCTCCTGATAACCACAATCGGGTGAGTGCTAGGTAGTCAGTATGATGAACAGAAGTGAATCCGCGTAAGGTGCGTTATGTGATGAAACAGCGGAAGTGGTTAATACGCTGTAGSCAAAAGGCACGAGAGTCGGAAAGAGATTGCCCCATGCTCTTTCGTGATCATTGAACTCTTCGCACCATAGCGGGCATCTACCCTGACATTGCGCGACATACGGAACACGGTAAGCCTGTATCACTCCCTCTGGGAAAGCCTGTGTGGCCGATAGTGATGCAGGTATAGGAGGTTGGAAAAAGCGAAGGCTGCATTGTAACGATGCAGATACAGACTAATGTCTGATCACGAAAGTGAGCCCACTTCCGACTGGTCTCCCGTTGCGAGAGAATTTGAAGAACTTTATTCAAGGAGAAACGCAAATGATGATTTCAAAAGAGATTAGTGCCTCTCCTGACAGCGCTCAATGGCAGTCCGTCGACTGGAAATCTGTTGAGTCGCATGTATTAAAGCTTCAGATGCGTATCGCAAAGGCAACTCGAGAAGGTAAACACGGCAAAGTGAAAGCCTTGCAATGGATACTGACTCACTCGCGTTCAGCAAAACTTCTTGCTGTTAAGCGAGTATCTCAAAACAAAGGCAGTAAAACGTCTGGAATAGATGGTGTTATCTGGAATACAGATACACGCCGCATGAAAGCAGTTAATCAAATGAGTCGAAAAGCTTATCAAGCTAGACCGCTCAAGCGCATCTATATCCCCAAAAAGAACGGCAAACTTCGACCACTGGGTATCCCGTGTATGATAGACAGAGCGCAACAAGCGCTTCACCTATTAGCGTTAGAGCCCGTATCGGAAAGCCTTGCCGACCCTAACAGTTACGGTTTTCGACCAAGACGCAGCACAGCTGATGCTATCGGGCAGTGTTTTATCTGCCTGAGTCAGAAACGTTCAGCGCAATGGGTTCTTGAAGGGGACATCAAAGCCTGTTTCGACAAAATCGGGCATCAATGGCTGATGGACAATGTTRCCGTTGATAAGCGTATGTTGGGACAATGGCTAAAGTCTGGCTTTGTAGACAAAGGGTTGTTCTATGACACCAACGAAGGCACGCCTCAAGGTGGGATTATATCCCCAACCTTGATGTTAATGACTCTCGCTGGCCTTGAACAACAGATAAAGTTCACCGCCCTCAAAAAGGGCGCTAGAGCCAACTTTATTGGTTACGCCGACGATTTCGTGGTCACTTGCGCTTCAAAGGAAGTGCTTGAGAACGATATCAAACCGTTGATTGCTGACTTCTTAGCGGAAAGAGGCTTAACACTCTCCGAAGAGAAAACGCACATAACTCACATCAACGATGGCTTTGATTTCCTAGGCTTCAATCATAGGAAGTACAAAGGAAAATTACTCATTAAGCCGAGTAAATCCAACACGTTGATATTCTTAAGTAATCTGCGTGAACTCATCAAAAAGCACGTAACCCTTTCAGTGAATGATCTTATCAAACTGATAAATCCGAAACTCAGGGGGKGGTCGAACTACTATCGACACTGCGTGGCTAAACAGGTATTCGGATATGTAGGTCACAAGCTATTCCATACGTTATGGCACTGGGCTAAAAGGCGTCATCCAACAAAATCTAGAACTTGGATCGCCCTAAAATACTTCATCAACCGCAAAGGCCAATGGCAGTTTCACGGTTGGCAGAAGATTACGGATATGGATTGCCAGTTCAATCTCGTCCAAATAGCCAAAGTACCGATAGAAAGGCATGTGAAAATCCGAAGTRCAGCGACACCATTTGACCCTCAATACCAAGAATACTTGGAAAAGAGAAAGTCCAAAAGGCTAGCTCGTAACTCTTGGAGAGAGCCTATCCCGACTGCGTTATAAGTTGCTGGGTATCATTTTGATGCCTTTGTGGAGGCTTGAGCCTAGTGCAGTGAAAGTTGCACGCTGGGTTCTTAGGGAGACGGCACTTGGTAACAAGTGTCGTCCACCCGACAAAAACAATTTAGGAAATGTGTCTACAACAAACAAAAAGGCAGCGAAGATAACTCTTCACTGCCTTTTTAGTATGATTCTTTATTGCTTGGTATGAGACTTTATTACTTTTCTACACACCAACAATTCAATCTAAACTCTATTACTCAACCGTTACCGCTTTAGCCAAGTTACGAGGCTGATCGACATCTGTGCCTTTAATTAAGGCAACATGGTAAGACAGTAGCTGCATCGGGATCGTGTAGTAAATAGGGGCGGTGATGTCGCTAACATGAGGCATCGTAATAATCTTCATGTTTTCATCAGCTTCAAAGCCTGCGTCTTCATCAGCGAAAACATACAATAAACCACCACGGGCACGCACTTCTTCAATGTTCGATTTTAGCTTCTCTAACAACTCGTTGTTTGGTGCAACTACCACTACTGGCATATCAGCATCAATCAATGCTAATGGACCATGCTTCAGCTCACCAGCGGCGTACGCTTCTGCGTGGATATACGAGATTTCTTTTAGTTTTAGTGATGCTTCAACTGCGATTGGGTAGAACTCACCACGACCTAAGAATAGCGTGTGGTGCTTATCGGCAAAGTCTTCCGCCAATGCTTCAATTTCTTTGTCGTAAGCCAAAGCTGCATTAATTTGCTTAGGTAGTGCATGAAGCGCTTCTACAATTTCCGTTTCTTTTTCACGGCTAATCAGCTGCTTCTGCTTACCGAGTGCTGTCACTAACATTAATAGTGCCGACAACTGCGTGGTGAAAGCTTTCGTAGAAGCAACACCAATCTCTGTTCCTGCACGAGTCATAAAGGCAAAATCAGATTCACGAACAAGCGATGAGCCAGCCACGTTACATACTGTCATAGCTGCCATGTAGCCTTTTTCTTTCGCTAAGCGTAGCGCGGCTAATGTATCAGCCGTTTCACCAGACTGAGAAAGCGTAATCAACAAGCTATTTGGACGAGTCACGAACTTGCGGTAGCGGAATTCAGAGGCAATCTCAACGTCGCAGCTAACACCAGCCAATGATTCAAACCAATAACGCGCCGTCAGACCTGCATTATAAGAAGTACCACAGGCAATAATTTGAACGTGTTCGACTTTATTAAGAATCTCTACCGCTTTAACACCAATGCTTTCTGTAACAACTGCATTGTCCGTAATACGACCTTCCATTGTATTGATCAATGCTGTTGGTTGTTCAAAGATCTCTTTTTGCATGAAGTGACGGTATTGACCTTTATCACCTGCATCATGCTCAGCGTTCGACTCTGCGATTTCACGCTCAACACGTTCGCCAAAAGCATCAAAAACAGTGACTTCACGGCGGGTTATTTCCGCGACATCACCTTCTTCTAGGTACATGAAGCGACGAGTAACGCTTAATAGAGCAAGTTGGTCTGATGCTAGGAAGTTTTCACCCACACCGAAACCAATTACAATTGGGCTACCAGAACGAGCAACCACAATGCGGCTTGGATCTTTGCGGTCTACCGCAACAGTACCGTAAGCACCATCAAGTTGCTTAGCTGTTTTCTGTAGCGCCTCAACCAAAGAATCTGAAGTACGAAGCTCCCACTCTACTAAGTGAGCAATTACTTCAGTATCAGTCTGTGATGTAAACTCATAACCACGGCCTTGCAGCATAGTACGTAGCGCTTCATGGTTTTCGATAATACCATTGTGTACGACCGCAATGTCACCAGACATGTGTGGGTGGGCGTTAGCTTCAGAAGGCTCACCGTGTGTTGCCCAACGAGTATGTGCGATACCAGTACCACCAAGCACTTCTTGTGCTTCTACTGCGTCTGCTAGCTCTTGCACTTTACCTAGRCGACGAACGCGCGTTAGGTTCGATTCACTGTCAACAACAGCCACACCTGCTGAGTCATATCCGCGATATTCAAGACGACGTAGACCTTCTACTAAAATTTCTGCTACATCACGCTGTGCTACCGCACCTACGATTCCACACATGTTATTTCTCCATTTTAAATATTGTTGCCCCATAGAAACCGACTAAATTGGGAAATGGGGGAGATTAATTATTACTTGGCGCAAATAACTTTTACGCCATGAGATTCAATTTGAGTTTTGTATTCATGGGGTAAGCCATTGTCTGTAACAAGGATATCAATGGCATCCCAACCGAGTTCTAGGTTGGGAATTTTTCTTCCAACCTTTTCAGACTCAATCATTACGATGACCTCACGAGCAACTTCTGCCATGACATTACTAAGGCCAATTAATTCGTTAAATGTTGTTGTGCCACGGGAAAGGTCAACACCGTCTGCACCTATAAATAGTTGGTCAAAGTCATAAGAACGAAGTACCGACTCGGCCACTTGACCTTGAAACGAATCAGAATGACTATCCCAAGTTCCGCCAGTCATCAGAAGTGTTGGTTCGTTTTCAAGTTCATTAATTGCATTCGCAAGAGGCAATGAGTTCGTCATAACCACTAAGCCTTTCTTGCTACCAAGCTTAGACACTAATGCGCCCGTTGTGCTGCCACAGTCAATCACAATGCGATTATGGTCTCGGATTAACGCGATGGCAGCATCGGCAACACACTCTTTCGCGGCAGAGGTGTGATCAGATTCATTCAATACTTCATCGACCGCTTCTTGTGGCAAAGCTATCGCCCCACCATAGCGTCGAAGAAGTTGGCCGCTTTTTTCTAGATAAGTGAGATCTTTTCGAATCGTAACTTCCGATGTTTCGAATAGCTCAGAAAGCGCCTCAACACTGACTTCACCTTTTTGCTGAACCAGCTGAGTAATCGAATGCCTTCTTACTTGAGTGTTTCGTTTACGCACTTAAATTTCACTTCAGAACTTAAATTATAGGTAAATTATTTCACAACATAACTTAAAGCACAATTATTTTGCTTAAAGTCCTATTATCAAGGCATTAAAAGAGCCAAAACCAAGGTAATAAGTTTCGCTTCGAAACTTATTGCCGATTTGAACTGCTCTTTAATTAAACAGCACTCTCTATAGACCCGCTGCGTAAAGACATAAAAGCATCATCTTAATGTCACGGATATTTATCTCACTGTCATAAACTCAATCAATAATACACCTTGTATACACAAGTGGTGACAAGCGTATACAAGACCCATTTTTACCTATATTCAATTTCTATAGCCAGGATGCTAAATATGAAGTCGTCATTTAAGAAATTCGCTGTTGCTTGCTCGCTTATAATCAGTCCGGTCGCGCTAGCCGCTGATACCATTAAATTTGCCGCGACCGAAGTTGCTGGGCTTGAGGCTTTACATACAAATTTCGGGCCATTCAAAGCAAAATTAGAAGAACTCACAGGAAAGAGTGTCGAATTTTATCCCGTTAGCAGCCGTAACTCTGCGGTTGAAGCTCTGAATAGTGAACTACTCGATTTTGCTTTAGTTGGCCCTGCTGAATATGTGATTTTTCGTCAAAGAGCAAAAGCAACGCCAGTCGTCGGTTGGCAGCGAATGAATTACTTCGGCAAAATTTTTACGACTGCAGATTCAGAGCTGAATAGTCTGACGGACTTCAAAGGGAAAACCATCGCTTTTGGTGATGTTGGTTCAACCTCTCAACACCTCGCTCCTGCCCAGCTATTATCTGATCATGGCCTGAAACAAGGTGTTGATTACCGAGCATTAAACCTACATCGCAATGTATCTGTCGAAGCCATGCTACGTGGTGATGTCGATGCCGTTGCTATTAGTAGTGCCTACCTCGATGGCATCAGAAAGCTATTCCCTAATGAGGGCTTTAAGGTCATCGGCCGTGGCCCCGACCTACCGAATGACCAAATTGTTGCAGGTAAGCATGTATCACAATCAGACATCGAACTCGTTCGCCGTGCCTTTGCAGACAATCAGGAAGAAATGCTTAACGCTATCATGAGTGCTGAAATGAATAAAAAGTACACTGGTGGGCGCTTCCTCACAGACGTTGACGATAGCGATTATGACTACATTCGTCGTATGTACCAATCTGTAGGCCTGATGTCATTTGACAAGTTCCTCGGAGAATAACATGTCAGCTGCAAATACATTACAAGAGCACTCTCTGTTTGATATTGCATGTCCACAAGCGCAAACCCAAGCCAGTGTGCAAGCGTTGAAAGTCAGGGATCTTCACGTCACATTTAATGGAACTGACTACCTGTATCAAGGCTTAGATCTTGATATTGAACAAGGTGATAAAATTGCCATCATCGGCTCTAACGGGGCGGGGAAATCAACACTAATGCGCGCTTGTCTTGGCATTATCGAAAGCCGAGCTAAAGAAGTGAGTTTCTTTGGCCAATCGCTTCATATCAACCAAGGTAGCAGAGCAAATAAACAAATATTAGCGAAGGTCGGTTTTGTTCACCAAAAACACAATATTATGGGGCGCTTATCCGTGCTTTCTAATGTCCTTCACGGTGCATTAGGTCGAACACGTTTTCGGCCATTGTGTTGGACTCAGACTACCGCTCCACAGCACCTTAGAGAAGAAGCGATAGAGTGCCTGAAACAAGTCGGCCTAGCTGATTTCGCCGCTCGCCCTGCAGGCAGCTTATCAGGTGGTCAAGCTCAGCGAGTTGCAATTGCCCGAGCCTTAATGCAACAACCTACCTTAATCGTTGCCGACGAACCTGTCGCCAGCCTTGACCCTGTAGCCGGTGAAGAAATTATGTCGTTATTTTCTAAATTAGCATCAGAGAAAAATGTAACCTTGGTGTTTATTTCTCACCACCTATCCCATGCCGTGAAATATGCAGATCGCATTATTGGACTAAAAAATGGCAAAGTCGATCTCGATGTTGCCAGTAGCGATACAACTGTTGAGAAGTTAGGGGCGATTTATGACTACGCTTAAGCTACCAAAGCGTCTTGAAACACCATCATCGCTATCCTTTGTACTCGGTATTGTGGCGTTTGCTTTGGTGTATACCGCATTTACCCAAATAGGGTTTAATTTTGGAACCATCCTTGATGGTGCACCTAGAATTGGTCGCTTAATCGATCAAATGTTCCCGCCCAACCTCACGCGTATTGAGATGCTCAGCAAATTGCTATGGGAAACGTTTTTGATGGCACTGTGTGGCACCGTTATCGGTATCATCGTCAGTATTCCGATGGCCATACTTGCCGCAAGAAACCTTTCATCTCATCCGGCAATACGCTTTGTTATGAGAAATACTATCTCATTTTTCAGGACGGTACCCGATCTCATCTGGGCATTAGTGTTTGTTATTACCGTCGGTTTAGGGCCGATTGCCGGAGCCATGACAATTGCAATTGATACCATTGGATTCTTAGGTAAGTTTTTTGCTGAATCAATGGAAGAGCAAGATAAAGGACCACAAGAAGCAATACGTACCATGGGAGGTAACACCTTAGATGTCACTTTTGCCGCGGTTATTCCTAACGCGATGCCGTCATTTATTAATGATTCCATCTTTGCTCTGGAAAAAGCCACCCGCTCCTCCGTTATTCTCGGGTTAGTGGGTGCAGGTGGGATAGGCATTGAACTAAAAGTTGCCATGGACATGTTTAACTACAGCACTGCAACAACCATTATCTTAATGATTTTTGTTCTTGTGTTATCAGTCGAACAATTAAGTAACTTTTTACGTAGAAAAATAATTAAATAGTCAGCTATAGAAGAATATGAATACAAAAAGAAAAGCCATATGGCGAGAAATTTACGAAACATTATTGAATGAAATCAAACGAGATATCTATCCGCCAAATACTGCGCTTCCAAGTGAGAATATCTTGGCAGAACGATTTGGCGTGACAAGAATGACCGTTCGTAAATCTCTTAACTTATTGCAACAGCAAGGCGTTATCTATTCCATTCACGGTAAAGGCGTATTTGTTAAACAACGATTAAGCCAGTACCGAATCCGAGGCGACCAACGATTTGCTACTGGGTTAGAAGCCTCTGATATGGAGGTTGAATCGGAAACCCTTTCTTTAACCATAATTCCAGCAACATTTAATATTGCTGATGAATTACGGATTAAAGAATTTGAACCGGTCTGGCAACTTGTGCGCCTAAGGTATGTCAATGGATTACCCACCCTGCTCAACAGGAAGTATTTTCCGACACATATTTTCCCTGAATTTGATCGAATCTACGCAGAAGATAAAAGTGTCACAAGTGTCTATAAGCATTACGGCTTTGAGCATTACCAACGCTTGGAAACAAGAGTACGCGTAGGCTTCTTAAACGAAGAAGATGCAAAGTGGCTAGAGCAAAGCTCTGCAACACCTGCATTACTTACCACTTCGCTCAATGTAGCTGAAGATGGCACATTAATAGAATTTAGCGACGGTTGTTGGCCTCACAACAGCATTGAATTGGTATTTTAATCTTAAGGAAAAGAAAAAATGAAAAACATCGCACTCACAATTAACAATCGTCAATACCGTCTACCATCTCAACCTGTTGTTGTTATTTGTATTGATGGCAATGCCCCAGAATACTTTGAAGAAGCAATTAAGCAGGGGCGAATGCCATACATGGCAAGCCTGTATCAAAAACAGCTTAACCACATTTCACATTGTGTGATCCCAAGTTTCACCAACCCGAACAACATGTCGATTATTACGGGGACACCACCAGCAGAACACGGTATTTGCGGTAACTTTTACTTCAATGGCACTGAAGATGTCATGATGACAAACCCTGAGCTACTGCGCGTTCCTACGATTTTAAGTGAGTTTCACCATGCTGGTGCTAAAGTCATCGCGATTACAGCAAAAGACAAACTACGTGCCATGCTTAGTCACGGCCTTGATTGCAGCCAAAAACAAGCTATTTGTTTCTCTTCAGAGCTTGCGAACCAAACCACACTCGCAGAGCATGGTATCGATAATGCTGAGGCTGTTATTGGTATGGAGACACCTGATGTATATAGCCCAGAGCTCAGTGAATTCGTATTCAAGGCTGGCGTTGCCTTGTTAAAGCAAGAAACCCCCGATTTAATGTACCTGACCACAACCGACTTTATCCAGCATACCTATGCACCAGAGCAAGAAGGTGCACTAAGCTTTTACGCCATGCTAGATAGCTATTTTAGCCAACTCGATCAACTCGGTGCTAAATTGGTGATCACTGCAGATCATGGCATGAACGCAAAAACTGACCATGAAGGAAAGGCGAATATTGTGTTCATTGATGAAATCTTAACTGCACATTTCGATACCGGATCATTCCGAACCATATTGCCAATTACTGACCCTTATGTTGCCCACCACAGTGCGCTAGGATCTTTTGCCGCGGTATATGTTGAAGAAAGCCACTTAATTGAAGATATCAGAGTATATCTATCGCAAGTCGAAGGGGTGTCAGAGGTTCTTACAAAAAATGAAGCGGCACTACGTTTTGAACTAGCGGAAGATCGCATTGGTGACATTATAATTGTTACGGAAGAAAACTATGTAGTGGGTAAATCACGCGAGCATCATGATTTAAGCCACCTTCGTGGGACGCTGCGCTCTCATGGTGGGATCAGTGAACAGCAAATTCCATTGGTGACARACTTTAATCTGAACAATGAAATTTTAAGCCCATTAAGAAACTTTGATGCTTACTACCTCGCGATGACTGAATAAGTACGATTAAAATCATTTAGCCGGTCTAACCGGCTAAATGACATTGCACATACTGCTATTCAGGATTCATTCCCAACCTTCAGTACACCACGTCGAATTTGATCTAACTCGATAGATTCAAACAAGGCTTTAAAATTACCCTCACCAAACCCTTCGTTACCTTTGCGCTGAATAATTTCAAAGAACACAGGGCCAATAACCGTATCC
Organism: Photobacterium minamisatsumaniensis; assembly: GCF_050336695.1. Lineage (NCBI taxonomy): Bacteria > Pseudomonadati > Pseudomonadota > Gammaproteobacteria > Vibrionales > Vibrionaceae > Photobacterium > Photobacterium minamisatsumaniensis. The sequence goes on from NZ_JAKJSI010000023.1 coordinate 79,546, forward strand.
GTGAATATTTGCAGTAAAATACCAGTTTCATCACCATCTATTAGGACTTTTAGTCCCTTTAACTTAGCAACATCTTCGTGGTGATCCGGTACACGCTTGCTGATCCCTTCGTAATAAGTATCAGGCGTATTCATAAAACCGACACCGTTTGCTTTCAACTTGGTGACAGTCGCAAAAATATCGTCAGTACTTAAGGCGATATGTTGGATCCCCTCACCATTATACTGCTCTAAATATTCGGCTATCTGAGATTTGTCATCACTCGACTCATTAATCGGTATACGGATCTTACCGCAGGGCGCTGTCATTGCGCGTGACAATAAACCGGTCATTTTACCTTTAATGTCAAAGTGACGTACTTCCCTAAAGTTAGCAATGCGTTCATAAAAGCTTGCCCACAGATCCATATTGCCGCGTTTTACGTTATGGGTAAGATGGTCAATAACCCCTAAACCAGCATCGCATGCAGCAAGCCGTTTTTGATAATCCGGGTAATAATCGAAATCAACTTCATAGATGTCGTGATCACCATAGCGATCAACTAAATAAATTAATGATTCACCGATGCCATAAATTGCGGGAATATTAAGTTCCATTGGCCCTGCTTGTGCAGGACACGCTGTCGCCCCTTGCGAAACTGCATAAGCTAACGCTTGGCTTGAATCTGCGACACGAAAAGCCATTGCGTTAACACTTGCCCCATGCACACCTGCGAATCCAGAGGCTTGTGAATGCGCTTCACCGTTCACGATAAAATTAATGCTCCCTTGACGATACAGCCAAACCGACTTGTGTTTATGCTGCGCGACCTCCGCAAAGCCCATCAAATGAAATAGCTGCTTTAGCTTCGCCAAGCCTTCAGGGGTTGGTGCGGTGTATTCAACAAACTCAAAGCCATTTGTACCTAATGGGTTATCAGTCATCTCACTCATCCTTTTTATCGACTTACTATAGAATTAGCAGTAAGTCGCTAAAGATGAGAAGTCATCAATTCAAACAGTGTTAATGAAATGTAAAGTCAGTGCGTAAAGTCATATTGCCAATATCCCGCTTAGCTGGCAGCTGTAGTTTTTCATCATTATTCTCATCCTTTTACTCACCATGAATTCAATTAAGCGCTAAGGTTATACAGAGCTGCTTGAGGTGGATAATGACAGTTACAAAACGTGATCAATTAAAATTACCCAAACGTAAAAAAGCAGTCGTTTCGTTAACGCATAACACTGAGTATTCCCTCCCGACTTACCATTTCCTAAGCGCTGAGTTTCAACATGCACGACAACACGAAAAAGGGATCATCCGCGATGACCATATTGAGTTTTTACATCAATACCGTGTGTCTTTACGCCGCTGTCGGGCTTTAATCAGCTTATTAAAGCCCTTATTTACCAAGCAGCAGAAAAGTGACCTTAAAGATGTTCTTAAGATCTTGATGCAAAATACCAATCAACTACGGGATCTGGATGTTTTTCTTTTGAAAATGGATGATTACTTCTACGATCTTGAGCACTGTTATCACCAAGGATTAACGCTTTTTTTTGATGAGTTACAAGATCAACGAGGTATTGCGTTTAAAGCGCTTAAAAAGTGGTTAAAGGAAGATCAGTACCAACAACAATGCCAACATATCAGTGAACAATTAGAAGAATTAAAAACACCGAAACAACGCTCAGCCATAAGTAATGACTTTAAACAGGGGCGGTCAATATTATGGCATCACTTCACACAGGTAGAGCATTGTTGCTTGCATATCACACAGCAAAGCCCCGACACAGATCTCCATCATCTACGAATTAACTGTAAAAAACTTCGGTATTTACTCGAGTTTTTTAGTCCTTTATTACCGAAGAAATCGGTGAAAGAACAAATCAATCAACTGAAGCAGTTACAAGATAAGCTCGGCGAATTTAATGATTCTTCAGTGCAATTAGCATTCTTTGCTGACTACCTTACGAAGAAGAAAGTCAGCAGCAAACGTTATCAGGCAATCAGCGAGTTATTGAATATAACTCAAACTAATCACCTTACTGTACGTAACCAAGCCATTGAGCAACTCACCACTTTTATGTTACCCGTTAATCTCGATTCTTATCGTTCATTGAAGGTAGAACCCGATCTATAGAAGTACGTGCATACCGTTATCAAGGCATTAGAAGTAAATTTTTAAATCTTTTGCCGTTATTTCAAGCTCTTCTTGCAACATACCCAGCCATGCTTGTGCAATTTCAGCAAGCAATGAATAGCACTTGGTCTGTGCATGTTTTTGCACCAACTCTAAATAATGCGTTGCCCAAGGTAGTATATGTTCAGCCAAAAGTACTTTTACCAATTCAACATCTTGCTTTTCTTCAATAATATTCGCTATCGCCATTAACATCAGACCAAATTGATCTTCTGGTTCACGCATTCCCGTATCAAGTGACATGTTGATGCTTGCTAAAAAGTGACGATAACGAATGGTTGAATCACCAAAAACAATCTGCTCACGATCCAGATATACAGATCCCCATGGCGGAGCAGGCATGACTTCACAGCCTTCAAATAATTGTTGGAAGTCCAGCGCAACAGCCTCTTGCTCTGTTGTTGCTATTAGCTCAACCAACTCGCCAAACGGTGATTCATTAATATCATCACTTTCTTTTAATGCAGCCAGCAGCTGTGCATTGTTCTCATGCGATAACGGAAAATAAAAGAAACTACCTAAAATCCGCGCAATTGTTGCAATGTTGTTCATGCTACCTCTCAATAATATCGACAGCGATATACCTTTATTGATAAACACATTATCTGATCACTAAAGCGAGTAACTTGCTCTAAAACAAACTTCAATGCTATTAAACACCTACAGTAAATTAATGATTCTCATTACCTGCAGATGCCCTGTTTGAAAATGAGATACTCCTCACGTATTAAGTATGCAACTATTCGATGTGCTCGCATATATACCATTTATTGACAGAAAACAAAGTTAACCAGTAGCACGGCATGAGAAAAATAGACAAAAGTCACCTACCTCTAAATAAGTAGGCGACCTATCTAAATACATGTGTCATTAATAACACAGAGAATGTCGTGCTATGAAAACCAAATTAAAACAGCTATTAGCACCAAAGTTTACTCGTCGGGAATTTGTTAAGACAAGTTCAGCGATAGGTGGACTTGCCGCTGTCGCTGGAACTATATCCCTACCCTTTAAATCAAGCCCTGCTGCTGCTTCAACGCAAACAAATACCGACGATAAAGTGGTATGGAGCTCTTGCACCGTTAACTGCGGTAGCCGTTGCCCATTGCGAATGCATGTCGCGGATGGTGAAATTAAATGGGTCGAAACCGATAACACCGGTGACGATACTTATGGTGATCACCAAGTACGTGCCTGCTTACGTGGGCGTTCTATGCGCCGCCGCGTCTACAATCCGGATCGCCTGAAATACCCAATGAAACGTGTGGGTAAGCGTGGTGAAGGCAAATTTAAGCGCATTAGCTGGGATGAAGCTTTTGACGATATCACCAACAACCTCACTCGTATCCGCAAAGAGTACGGCAGTGAAGCGGTATACCTGAACTACGGTACAGGTACGCTAGGCGGTACGGTGACTAAGTCATGGCCTCCGGGTTCAAGTTTACTTGCTCGCCTAATGAACCTTAGCGGTGGTTATCTAAACCACTACGGTACGTATTCAACAGCACAAATCGCAGCAAGCTTGCCTTACACCTATGGTAGCGGCGCGAATAATTCATTCTCAGATCTTGAGAATACTAAACTGATTGTCCAGTTTGGTAACAACCCAGCAGAAACCCGTATGTCTGGTGGTGGTCAAATTCACCACTTAACAGAAGCAAAACAGCGTTCAAACGCAAAAATGATCGTGATTGATCCGCGCTATACCGATACCGCTGGTGGCCGTGAAGATCAATGGATCCCAATTCGTCCAGGTACTGATGCCGCGCTTGTTGCTGGTATGGCGCATGTGATGATCACTGAAGATTTGGTTGATCAGCCATTTCTTGATAAATACTGTGTGGGCTATGACGAGAAGACCTTGCCAGCCTCTGCGCCAGCAAATTCTGACTACAAATCCTACATTCTAGGACGTGACGCTGATAGCCTAGAAAAGACCCCTGCTTGGGCTGCTGATATTACAGGGATTCCCGCTGATATCATCATCAAACTAGCGCGAGAGATCGGTTCAGCTAAGCCATGTGCTATTTTCCAAGGTTGGGGACCTCAGCGTCATGCCAACGGTGAACTCTCTGCCCGTGCGATTTCGATGCTATCAATTCTAACAGGTAATGTCGGTATTCCGGGTGGCGGTACAGGAGCGCGTGAAGGTAACGCATCTATTCCATTTGTTCGCTTCCCTATTCCTGAGAATCCCGTTAAAACAGCCATCTCTTTCTTCTTATGGACCGATGCTATCTTCCGTGGCCCAGAGATGACGGCTAAAGCTGACGGTGTTCGCGGTAAAGACAAATTAGATGTACCAATTAAATTTATCTGGAACTACGCAGGTAACAGCTTGGTAAACCAACACTCTGATATCAACCGTACTCATGAAATCCTGCAAGATGACAAAGCCTGTGAAATGATTGTGGTCATTGATAACCACATGACGTCTTCTGCAAAGTACGCTGATATCATCCTGCCAGATCTTACGACCTCTGAGCAGTCCGATTTCTGTATGGATGGCGCAGCGGCAAACATGCCATATTTCATTTTCGCCAGCAAAGCTATTGAGCCAGTATTCGAAGCGCGTAGCATCTATGACATTTGTACAGAGGTTGCTAAACGTCTTGGTATAGAAAAAGAGTTTACTGAAGGCCGAGATCAAGAAGGTTGGCTACGTCACCTATATGCAGAAACCCGTAAGATTGATCCTGCTTTACCAAGCTTTGACGCGATGCGTGAGCAAGGCATTTACAAGCGCAAGATGGAACATTTTGTTGCGCACGCCGATTTCCGTAAAGACCCAGACAGCAACCCGCTTAATACACCGTCAGGTAAAGTTGAGATCTACTCTGAGCGTTTAGCAAATATTGCTGCCGAGTGGGAGCTTCCATCAGACGATGTAATTCACCCATTACCCGTTTATACCTCAACACATGATGGTTGGGACGATCCGAAACGCAGTAAATACCCGCTGCAATTAACGGGCTTCCACTATAAATCTCGTACTCACTCCACTTACGGAAACATCACCCAGATAATGGAAGCTGCACCTCAACAAGTGTGGATCAGCCCTATGGATGCCGAAGCGCGTGGGATCAAGAACGATGACCCTATCCGCATCTTCAACGAACGTGGTGAAACACACCTAACAGCAAAAGTTACCCCTCGGATGATGCCTGGCGTCATGGCTGTCGGTGAAGGTGCTTGGTATGCACCAGACAAAAACGGGGTGGATCACGGTGGTAGCATGAACGTACTGACTACCCTACGCCCGAGCCCATTGGCAAAAGGTAATCCACAACATACCAATTTAGTCGACGTGCAGCTGGTGAAGAAGTCATAAGGTTTAGATCATGAAACAACTCGGATTTTATATTGATTCAAGCAAATGCACAGGCTGTAAAACGTGTCAGCTATCGTGCAAAGATAACAAAGATTTGGATATCGGCGTAAACTATCGCCGTGTCTATGAATACACTGGGGGTAACTGGGTGAAAGAAGGCGCGACGTTCCGTCAAGATGTCTTCTCTTATTACCTATCAATCGCATGTAACCACTGTGATGAACCAGCCTGTGCCAAGGTATGTCCATCAGGTGCTATGCACAAACGGAAAGAAGACGGCTTAGTCATCGTAGACGAAGACAAGTGTATCGGCTGCCAGTACTGTTCAATGGCTTGCCCATATGGTGCGCCACAATACAATGCAGAAAAAGGCCACATGACTAAGTGTGACGGCTGTTACGAACGTGTCGGCCAAGGTCTCGAACCAATTTGCGTAGGCTCTTGCCCATTACGTGCACTTGAGTTTGGCCCTATTGATGAGCTGAGAGCAAAATATGGTACCAATGCTGATGTGGCTCCATTACCATCATCGTTGAAAACCAAACCAAACATTGTGATTAAATCAAACCGCCACGCCCGCCCTACTGGTGACCGCAGCGGATTCCTAGCAAATCCGAAGGAGGTATAACATGGCTTGGCATGAATGGCCGTTAATTCTATTCACCGTCTTAGCGCAAACGGCAGTCGGTGCATTTATTCTACTGGCTGCCGTGGTCTTGAGCGGCAAATTATGTTTTGGTGTTAGTGACCGACTGCATAAAGCCATGTTCTTTGTTTGGGTACTTATGGGGCTAGGCTTTGCGGCCTCAACACTTCATTTAGGCAGCCCGCTGCGCGCTTTTAATGCGCTGAATATGGTCGGAAGCTCTTGGTTATCGAATGAGATTTTTACCGGTAGCTTATTCTTTGCTTTAGGTGGTGGTTACTGGCTGCTGGAAGTGCTTGATAAAGGCCCAGAGAAAGTACGTAAACTATTGCTACTTGCCGCGATGGTTGTTGGCGGTGGCTTCATGTTCTCGATGACTAAATTGTACTTGTTAGACACGGTTCCAACTTGGAACACCGTCTATACACCGATTGCATTCATGAGCACCATGGTGATTTCAGGTTTGATTTTCGGTCATCTACTTTTGACCAGTTCACAGCATAAAATGGCAGGCTTAGACCGAGCTCTACCTTTTGTTGGGTCATTAGCCGTTATGCTAAGCCTAATGGCGTTGGTTAGCCAAATGATCGGCCTTAGTGAAATACAGACTTCTGTTACCACAGCAGCAGAACTGATCCCTAATCTGGCACAGCTACAAATCATTCGTGTCGGCCTATTGCTGGCTGCACTCGCGGTATGGTTTATTCCAAATTTAATGAATAGCCGCCCAGGCGTGCCTGTTATGGCACTTAGCTTTGCTCTGATCCTACTATCAGAGCTTATTGGTCGCGGCGTCTTCTATGGCCTACACATGACAGTTGGAATTTAATGCCTATTCATAGGTATTGTTAACATAAGCTTTGCCGAAAATAAGCCAGAAGGGTGAAATGACATTGTCATTTCACCCTTCTTCTATCTAATACTCTAGAACGTGCAGCCTTGTATTAACGTCGTAAAGCGCGTTCAATATCTTTTTCTATTGCAGCTGGCGTTTTAGTTGGCGCATAACGTTTCACAGGTTTGCCATCTCGGCCAATTAGAAACTTAGTAAAATTCCATTTCACCTTTTGCCCAATTAAGCCCGGTAATGATTTTTTTAGATACTGGAAGACTTCATGAGTATCAGGGCCATTAACATCCACCTTCCCGAACATTGGAAAGCTCACACCGTAATTGATCTGACAGGCTTGAGCGATATCGGTATTCTCTCCGGGCTCCTGACCACCAAACTGATTACAAGGAAAGCCTAAAATAATCAGCCCTTGCTCTTCATACTTAGCAAACAGTTCTTGTAACCCTTGATATTGCGGCGTAAAACCGCACTCACTCGCGGTATTCACTACCAGCACCACTTTGCCTTCGTATTCATTCATCGATACTAGATCGCCGTTGATGCGTTTAGCAGATAATTCATAAAAACCAGACATACCTATTCCCTTCATTTGTCGTTATTCGCCAGTGTATGCGAATCAATTAGAAAGAGGGTTCTAATTGATTCATCATTACCCCATTACAATGGCTATGGATTAAGGTTACTTCGATTTATGAATTACGTATACTCTTCCTAACTGCTTTTGATTATCGACTTATTCATGAAAACGCTTGAAGACACGCTGAATCTGATTGGCCTTGACCAACTTCCTCTCAATACCGACGAACGTGATTATGCGACTCAGTTTATTGCGCATCGTTCTGCATTTTTTACCCAAGTATGCGAACAAAAGCCCGATAAGCCCCAGCATGATCTTGCCCTTGGCTTACTAACGCAATCAGTACAGGTAACAACAGAAGAATTCACGGCAACACAAAACAAAATCGCCGATATGAATCAAATATTCAGTCAGCATGTGGGTAAAGAGCATGCAAGTAAATTCAAAACCATGAATCACCTTGAGTTATCCGTTATTGCTCAGATGTGGTTTTTAGCACAAGGATATTGCGGTATTGAAGTGAGCTATACAAACGAACAAGCAATCGAGCTGAGTAATACACTGCTAACTGACACAGATGACCAGCAATTCCATGCTCAGCGTCAAGCCTTCATGCAAGCTTATTACACGGGTATTGAATTCAATCACAAAAATAAGCCCAATTCGGATTTTTTATTAACAATCAAAAATGCATTGAAGCGTCTATTTTCGTAAGTCTTTCTCCTCTTCAGTGTCTTCAAACTGTAACAAATTTGATAACTCAGCGCTTTAAGCCCTTACATAGATAAGGGTTTAATGCCAAGTTTATGAAAAAAGCACATTGACTGAAAAATAATCTTATTGGCAAGCTTTTGAGCACAAAGCGTTTTAACATAAGTACATACAACTTTTACAAAATCGATCGTTGTGTGATTTTTAAACAGTCGATATTATGCATGCACTTCAAATATGTTGTTCCTTAATTATTTTTCTACGCCTATCATGGATTTGATAGGCGTTTTTTTTATCTTAATTTCTTCCTTCCAAGCCAAAAATAAACTAAATCACAGGCTTAAATTGAATCGCTAAGTAATGCTGAAGACGCTCATGCAGTACTGATTTTTCAGTATCACTAATAAAACTCGCCTCTATAGCATGCTCTGTAAACTGTGCAACAGTCTGCTTTGACAAATTGAATGTCGTGGCAATGGCCATAAAATTTGCATTCATATACCCCCCAAAATAAGCCGGGTCGTCTGAATTTATGGTTACACGTACACCCTGCTCAAGCAGTTGGACAATGTTATGTTCTGACATGTCAGCAAAAACTTTGAGTTTCGTATTCGATAAGGGACAAACTGTCAGCGGCATTTTTGATTGAATTAGCTGTCGTACCAACTGTGCATCTTCAGTACATCGCACCCCGTGATCAACCCGTGATACATGCAACAGCTCAATCGCTTTGACAATGTTATTTGCGGGCCCTTCTTCCCCTGCATGCGCCACGGTTAAAAAGCCCACTTCTCGCGCCATCTTAAAAACACGCTGAAACTTCTCGGGTGGGTGCCCTTGTTCAGACGAATCAAGCCCAACAGCAATTATCTTGTCTTTATATGGCAATGCTTGGCGCAGGGTCTCAATCGCCGCGTCTTCACTGAGGTGACGAAGAAAACACATGATCAACTGGCTAGAAATACCAAGCTTCTCTTGGCCATCAATCAGAGCACGATCAATGCCTTTGATCACCGTATCGAAGCTAACACCAGACTGAGTATGGGTTTGAGGGTCAAAGAAAATTTCAGTGTGAATAACATGTTCTTCTTTACAACGAAGAAGGTAGGCATAAGTTAAGTCGTAAAAATCCTGCTCAGTCTTTAAAACTTGTGCGCCTTGATAATAAAGATCAAGAAACGATTGCAAGTCATCAAATTCATAGGCCAGCTTTACCGCTTCCACTGAGTCGTAAGATAATGCGATCCCATTCCTTTTCGCGAGAGTAAACATGAGTTCGGGCTCAAGTGTACCCTCTATATGCACATGCAATTCAACTTTAGGTAATCCGCTCACAAATCCTTTCATCGCTCACCACCTTCTAACAGTTATGTTATGAATGAGTGTAGCTTATTGAACTCATTGAGCGGAAAGGCATAACCTAGAGGCATCGACAGATTAGTGCTTATCCCACTGCCCTTTCATCATCCATGCTCCGAACAGTGAAAGAATAAGCCCTATTGTCGCAACAAGCTGATACTTGTTTTTGATATCAGCAACGGCATAAATGCTTTCCTGCCCAGTAATGGCAAGTAGCCCTCCGATATCGTGAGTAACCTGTGATTGACCAAGAAAACCGCTAATTGCGATACCGCCCCACAACAAAGAAACGCAGCCTAACATCAATGATATATAGCCCCAAGTACGTTTACTATCCATTGCCTAACCCTCATCAAATTAGTCTTGAGGTTTAGTTATAATAAGTAAAATAGTGGGTTTCAAAGCTAATTGATAAAAATATGATCACTTACTGACATCTATATAACTATTCTACCAAGGCATTTGATTTTGCATACTTTATTTGAAGTGAGCCGAGAAATAACATGTAGGAAAAACGGTAGCCTCAAGGTAGACACTTCTAAAAATATCTTAGCGTACAAGCGATAGCCTTGAGGCTATGGAAGCATGTTCCTGTAACAACGTTACTGCGTTAAATCATCATCAATCCAGTACTTGGAACCCGATATATTAGCATCAAGCAATAACCCTTTTTCACCAATTTGGTAAATGGCCATACCGCCATTGTACTTAGCCGTCAGCTCTGCGCTCTCTGTACCTGCAACGGCACCAGCTTCAGAAGTGGCTTCCCAGCCATCTTTAACAAAGCCGTCAAAGGTTTCTTGATCTTCAAACAAAATCACTTGCTGGTAGAACTTGCCACCAAACCCCGCGGCTAAACCTGCGCCAAACATCTTCATGTAAGTATGCTGATCGTTCTGACGGTTAACCGCCACACCAGCACCTTGATTAGTATGCAGCATGAGCGAGAACTTACGGGAGTCAAATACCGCGTAGCCGTATGCACTATCAAACAATAGCTTGGCTGATGGTTGCTCATTAAACAGCCTTACTAACGCAGTATCAGCCATTGTATCGAGTGCAAGCCTTGCTTCCTCTGCCGTTTCGGGCTCTAGCATTTCGTCGAGTTTAGCATCTGCTGCATCTAGCCATTCTTTACTGGTCTCGACAGATGCATCAGTCCATTCACCAGCAGTGTTATAAGCATCTTCTCCCCACTCAGAGACTGAATCCCATGTCTCTTTAGAGAAATCAGACACGCTATCCCACGCTTCTTTCGATCCTTTTCCTACCTCATCGCCAAGCGTCGAAGCAGCATCTTTTATCTCATCCCACCCCGCATGTACCGGAGCGGTAACAAGTGACAATGCAATCACTAGTGTTCTTAACTTCATTTTATATCTCCTCGTACAGCATTATTCTAATTCAGCAATTAGAATATCAAGTGTACAAAAATATAATTCATTCCGTTTATTGTTAACCATAAGAATACTATATATGTTTTAACTTCGTTAAGATCGTAGTCTCGCCAGCATAACTACAAGATAATCTTGGGGATATCATGTCATTGCTACCCCGCCAATTTCGGGGATCTACATTGTTGACTATTTTATCAACCGCCGTAAAGGCTACGACGAAGCCAATAAGGCATAGTCCACAAAAGTAACCCTACCGATATTTCATCGTCAAAACTCCCTTAGTCGTCTAAGAGCATTTTTTGATTTATGGAATCGTAAATCGTTTTTGGACATAAATGATTTAGCGACTTACTGAAATAGACGAAAAATTCGCTTGAATATGTGAGACTACGAAAAACATATTTAACGCCAGAGTAGTTTGTTAACTGCTCATTCCTAATTGCGACTCTCTCCTGGAGACCGACGCGACGAGGGGTGATACGATTTGAATCAAGTTTTGAATACATCGATTTAATTAACTCCATTACTTCCAGTCCTCGCAAACTTTCGAGCCATTGGCAGAATCAGTTCGAGTACAAGCCAAACATCGTAAGATAGCCCACCATACCATTCACCGCCATGGTCGTTGTTGCACACAAAGACACGGTTGTGTCGAGAGGACAGCCCCGTAGCTTAGTTGCGATCTGAAAAGGAAGAATAAGCACTGCCAGCCCCCCCCTGCACCACAAAAATTTGCATCAGTGGGTCAAACAAGGAGAGAGAAATAGTTTGAGTTTGAGCCGCAGACACAATTGCGCCCCAAATAGTTTGCGGCATAATCAATTTGAATGCCAGCAAGGCACCGATAAGTAAAGTCGCGACAGCAAACCAAGGAGAGCGGATTGCCGCAGGAAAGAGACGAAACCACGTCGAGACCAATAACAAATTCACGAGCACAACGACAGATAGTTGAGCAACCATCGCCAGCGCCTCTAGAACATAACTATCTAACTGCAAATGAATACCGGCAGTCGCATGCAAACCAACACCAACGCCAGAACCAATAGTCAGCATCTTGATTAAATTGGATTTCAACCAGTCAGAAGACAGGATGTAGTAGCCAAGGTAAAGCGGGGTTCCGAGGCTAAGTTGAGTTAAGAAAAAGTCTGCGCTTCGACTTGCGCGCAAGACAAGCACCAAATAACCAAAAGAGACCAGCAATAATGTGGCGTAAAGAATTTCCCATCGGCATTCTTTTACTTTAAACATTGCTGGTCTCCTCAAATTAAATGACCGACTTATCAGTCAGATACGACTTACATCGCGTCAAGCTCGTCAATCGCCTCATCAACTTTTGATGTTATGGCGCTCACATCCTCAGTAGGCACTAGGAAACCGCTAAGAGCTTCAACCCACTGACTAAAGTCAGCCAGATAGCTTTGCGCGACTGTAAAGTCTCCATTGGCAATATGGATATATATAATATCGATACGATACAACAACATACCTTCAATTGAGTCATAGATATCTGCAATTTTAACGATCGCTCGCAACTCTGCCAACAAAGAGTAAATATCAACAGGACTTTCTTCTACCACTAACGCACATTCAGACTCAACTTGGTAGTCAGCGCCGGAAACGTAAAGGTTATAGCACTTCGCCTCTAACGCTCGAGCAACATTGAAGCTCACGGTTGCAAGTTGTCCATCAAATTCACCCAGAACCCCAGGGATGCGCAGGTCCGACTCATCGCCAAATTCAACCGATTCGCTGCCCGTCCAACTTACATTGAGCAGTTTCACGTTGACACTCTGATCTTTGTTATTGGCTTTTACCACATTAGGGGTAACTGATGAGATCACTGGCGTCAAAGCTGCAGTAAGCGCTTCATCTAATGCCTCAGCGAAACGCGTACTGTCACCACGTTTGATCTCCGGTACATAATAGAAACTGCCATTCACGTCTTTGGTAAACGCTTCGTATACTTCATAGTCATTGAGCCCCACATAAGGGTTATCAATGACCTCAACGATGAGGGCCATAGTTTAGCAGCGCCTCTATTTTCTCTTTAGACGCATCTCGGTTGCTACTTTCAACAATCGCTACGCCGTATTCCGGCAAACTGACTGATGTCCCATACATTTCAACATCAGGATAGGTCTCGCAGTTTTTGTATGGATTTCTCGCGCGGTATGAATCAAGAACCACTTGATCTTTGTCCACTCTCAACCTTGGACCCTGCGGGGCCGAACCGTCACCAGTGGCTCCCCAAGGTGCTGAGAAAGCCAAAACACCCGCGCCAGCAGTAGAGGACAAATTAACGACATTAGAAATACTGACCGATTCTTTCTCACCGCGGTGATAGTCCGTAAACACACCAAACTTAGTTTCACCTCTGTGTGCATAACTGCCGTGACCGCCGTTAGAGACATAGATCAGTGGTGACCCTCCCACCTTGTTCACATTAGCCCAACTGTGTTTATTGGCTTCATAGTGCGTGGAATAAACCGCATCAACAGGCTGGAAGTCTTTGTCAAAGAAGTAAGCGACAGACTCCCAGTCGGAGATGTGGTTAAAGAACCAGATGTTGTTTATATAGTAGAGCCAGTACTGCCTTGCATTTGGGGTTTGATGCCAAAAGGGGTTGTAGAAATCCTGAAAATGAACAGTTGGCTTCAGATCGGCTTTTACAAAATACGGCGGATAAAAATCGTGAATACCGACCGTTGAAGAAGTAAATCTTTCTTTATCTAGTGCTGCATTAGCCTTCTCGGCGGAAAGCTCGTAACCCGAAGTAAACAGGTATTCATTTAAGGTACCCCCGCTCTCAAGGATCAAAGACGCATCCATTGGCACATAATCATGATAGGGATAGCCGTCCGGGTTGTCGGAGAAATCGATGGACCCGCTGGGAAGCAGAGAGCGAGACTCGGAGAGTTTCAATGTGGGATGAGGCATATCAATCGATGCCACCGAGACAGTGGGCAGCAACAACGATGTTATCGCGAGATATCGAACTTTCTTTTTATTGTTACAATTTATTGCATATATCAACACTGCGATATCTGGTTCAGAAAAGCTTCACAACGACGTTTACCTGAATCCTTCTTTTTAGTTCTGCCTAATCTCGGTGCAGTGCAAACTCAGCTGTATAAGCTTCTTACTAAGTTGAAAATGGACAGAAGCTCGTTAGAGTAAACCGCCAAGATTCCCGCCCTCAGATAACTTCTCGTATCCCAAAACGTCAAACACCATCGTTGTCGGTTTGCAAGGTTCGGGACAAAAGTGATCATCGTAACCTTGTATAGCTCGAAATATTTCATGCAGATTTGGCAAAAAATTCAGTTCGATAGGACAACCTCACAACAACACCTGTAAACTACGCCTCTAGTGAATTAGTTGCATTAGTCAATTTAGCCATTAGCCCTCCTACTCGTTTACGCATGTCGCGTCTATCCACAATCATGTCGATAGCGCCATGCTCTAAAAGGAATTCACTTCGCTGAAAACCTTCGGGCAATTTCTCACGAACGGTTTGCTCTATGACGCGACGCCCTGCAAACCCGATAATTGCCTTTGGTTCACCGATGTTAATATCTCCCTGCATGGCTAGGCTCGCCGATACACCACCCAATGTTAGGTCTGTTAATACAGATATATAAGGCAGTCCTTCACTGGATAAACTATTTAACGCAGCGCTGGTTTTTGACATTTGCATTAACGACATTAGGGATTCTTGCATACGAGCACCACCACTGGCAGAAAAGCAAACTAACCCACAATTTGCATCAATAGCGGCTTCAACTGCCCGAACGAAGCGAGCTCCGACAACTGAACCCATTGAGCCAGCCATGAACGAGAATTCGAATGCACAGGCAACAAAGGGTTTTGCGCACATTTCATCGAAAAGTTCATTTCGCCAGAAGCGAGGTCATATCGCTCTGGAGTCAGCTTCTTAGCTATTTGCTGTACGCCATGACTTTTTTATTCGGTGAAAGTTTCTGCCAAAGAATCAGCGAAAAACAAACTGATCCTATGCATAGTGCCGCGTTAAAGAACATAGCAGCTTCATACCCCATAGTGGATGCAACTTGCCCGCCTAGCAACGCACCACAAGCCATTCCGCCAGCGATGCTGTTCGAATAAACGGTAGAAGCAAAGCCAATCCTAGTTGGAAGTATCTGCTGCATGATCTGCAGAGCAGAAGTTGAACTGAATGCAATTGAGACTGCGTTGAATAGCTGGATTGCAATTAGGTATTCAATAGAATCGAAGGCAGTGCTGAACAAAGTGAAATATATCAAGCCGGTTACTGACGCTATTATCATTTGAGCTGAATGGCTTATGTATTTTGTCAGTTTTGCGGTAAGGAGAATTATCGGGATCTCAATACCCGCCGTAACTCCAAAAAGCATACCAGGTACCCAACTCTCGAACCCTAATGTCTCTGTTATGTAGACCGGCATCAGCATGATGTAATTGTTGACTGCCATATACAGTAAAGCCAAGCTTGGTATAGCCACATATAGTGAATTGTTTGAACTAGTCTCATATTCTTTTTGGGGTTCTTTTTTCTTGGAGCTTTTATATGAGGGCAAGGTGAAGCTTGATATGAGGACTAAGCCGTACATCCCAGATGTGAGGAAGCACGCGGTTTCATATCCATAGATGGCTCCGACCAAGAAAGCGAGAGGTGGAGCGAATACCCAAGACAGAGAAATACAAGCCCTCATAGCGGCAAGGAGGAACGTGCTATCACCTTCATACTTCTCTTTGGCCATAGCAAAAACCTGCGGGGCGCCAATCGTAGCTAAGCAAACAAAAGTCAGGCCTACAGCCATCAGCGCGATGATGTTGTCTAGGCTACCCATGAGGCTGAACCCGATCATTCCACAAACCGCTGACGCTTGGATAATCGAACGCCGGTTAAGTCCTTTATCGGACAGCGCACCTACTATTTGGCTAGTGATTAGCGCAACACCCGTAGAACAAGCCAAGTAGATTCCCACGATATCAGGGCTTAAACCTTTACCCGCGATAAAAAAAGTGCTTTGCAATGGGTTGAAGAAAGCAGCCCCTAGTCCCAGGAATAAGGCTGGGGAGAGGTACATAACAAACTTAATATTCATAGTTCAGGCCTCGCTTGTAATATACTTTCGCGCACAGCGAGCAGTGTCGATAGAAAAGTGCTCAAGATATCCTGATCCCAAACTCTGTTCACTTTGCAGTGGCCCATGTTCGCCCAGTTGATATGGTTGATTACAGATGTAATGCCTGATTCGAAAGTGAAGTCCAATGCTGACCCTGAACTCAAGTCTATACTTACTTTGTCGAAGTCTACAAAGTTTGCCTGCAGGCGAAATGGGGTAGTCTGCGGCGAATCGTCCATGGTGATTGTGATTATGTCGACAGAGCCTTTTTGCCAATGGAGTTCAATTGTGAGTGAAGATTCTGCGCACTCTACAAGCGTGACGGCCTGCACTGCTTGATGCTCCCTGATGTAGAACATTCTTAGCAGAAGCTGTTGAAGAGCTATAATTTTGCCTTCGCAAGTGATGTTGTTCCAGTTGGTTGTATTTACAGTAACGTTAGCTGACAAGCTTTTCAGCTTACCATTGGGGTACTTTTCCCTTAGCTGACTCTTAGTCGCTGAATCATACATAAAGCCATCCCCAAGATATAATCTGTTTGTACAGTGCTCCCATAAGCTAGGGGAAGATAACAATTCAATCATGTTGAGTGGCAGGTATGCCGTTTGTGTTGGATCACTTAGCCACAAAAGTAGAGATTGATCATTGTCTTCAATACGGGAAGTGATTAGCTTGTTGTTTACCAAGTTTGCTTCTGACAGTATTGTGCTTGGTATGCTAGCTAGTTGGTGCTTTACCAGCGGCTGATTACTTTCGGGTACCACCGACCAATGATGTTTGGCTCTACTTAGCCAGGTAGCTCGTATCTGTGTGATTGCCTTCCAAAGTTCAATGTGTCGAAAAGCTGTTGTCGGGGTACATGTTTTCCCTTCACTAATGAGTTGCGTCAGTTCAGTGATGTGTATAATCTGCGCAGTGGAACTAATAACATCTTGAAAATTAGTTATATTATTCAGGATATGAGTTAGTCCCCGACCTTGGTCCATGTTTAAGCCATAGTCGTGAATAAATGAGTTATTTCTGTCAAATGTGATCTCATACTCTTTAGATCCTCTCCCGTATGCGTCTCTCTCTAGTTGCATCACCTGAATAGGGGAAAGATAGTCCCAGCAGTCAACAATTTTTATAGTGCCTTTGTCACCATGGATAACTACAGAGCGATCAGGTTTGTTTGTTACTATCCCGCACTCCAAGCGCGCATATACACCATGGTCAAATGTTAGTACCGCATTTGTGTAGTCAGGCGTGGTGCAGTGAACAGTTTCATCATCGTTTATTTTTTTCTCCGGAACTACAATGTGCGCGCTGCTGGCAACCTCTCTGATTGGACCAAAAAGAGTTGTGGCTATTGATAGTGAATATGAACAGTGCTCCGCAGTACACCCTACCTCGAACTCATTGTGATAGTTCCATGGCACGTTCAACGGATTGAACCACAGATCCGGTCGATTACTATCGACTCGAAAATCATGCATGTTCAGCTCAGCAAAGCGAACTTTCCCGATTGCATCTTCAGCCAGTAGTTCAGCCACTTTTGCTACCGATTCGGCCATGTGGCTACATGGTGCACCAGAAAGGATTACACCGAGTCGTTCGGAGGTTTCCTTCAAAATTTCTGCTTCTTCTAATGTCCCTGCGAGTGGTTTTTCACAATACACATTTTTGCCAGCATTGATGATTTCCATGTTGGTCCAGAAGTGTTCGCCAGGAACTGTCAGATTGACAACCAAATCTATCTGATTGTCATTCAGTAGTTCAGCGAAACTTCGGTATGCATACTTGTTAAAGTGTTCCGCGGTTTTTTTGCACCTCTCAGGATTTGTGTCGAAGTACCCTATTACGTTTATCTCGGAAGAATGGTTTACTAAAGCCATGCTGTAGTAGTAGGCAATATACCCACAACCTAATATCGCTATGTTCATGCGCATTCTCCTAAGTCTTGTTTTTTTAGCTGCCTAATTTTGCTACTCATAGCAAACCCATTGACATCGATATGGTCAGACTGAACATCGAGTGCTTTTCGATACCAATCGAGTTCGGTGTTAGCATGTTCTTCAACTACAGAGGCGATACACTTTCGGATTCGTTGCTTTTTGGCTTGTTCGTTTTTAACCTCGTGTTTATGCGGCAGGTGGATAGAACAGCACTCCCGATTTAATGACCACTGCACTCCTTGTTGGTGCAGTCTCACTCCAAGCTCGAAGTCCTCTCCGCCCCATTCGTTGAATCTGGTATTGAAGCCACCGGCTTGCTGAAAGGTACGTTTGGTCATGGATACGTGACAAGTCCAGAAAATGTCGTAAGGCACCTCCCATTCCTGAATCCTGTCCCCGTATCGTAGGTAGCGGCCTTCTCGGACATCCATGATTAAGTTGAACTTTAGGGCTCTGATTGTGTTAGCAACATTATATGGAGATATGACGAAGTCTGATAAGTCAGCACTGGACTTTATCCCCCAAGCTTGATCTAAATAATCTGACATATAGCCATATACATAGCCGATAATTACTCGATTTTGGTGTGTATTATGGATTTGAATGTGATGTTCAAGTGCCTGTTGATGTGGGAGAACACCTGAGTCCAGAAAGAGTATGAGGGGGCTACATGATTGCTCTACTCCCTTGTTTCGGGCTTCACCTGCTCGAAAACCTCTATCCTCTTGCCACAAGTACTGTACATTCAGTTTATGGGAGAACATAGCCACAATGGCTTGGTTGTCGCACGTGGAACCATCATCGCAGATGATAACTTCGAACTCACTTTTAGATATAGTTTGGTTGGATAATGCTTCCAATGTGCCTTGGAGCAAAGCAGGGCAACTATATGTAGGTATAACTACACTTAACTTCATTGATACACCTTTCGTTACTTAACTACTTAGGAAAGCCATTAATCTAATCGTGAATAGCCATTAAGCAACTGAGTGCACTACTTCATGGGTGTTAGTTCTCAAGTTTGTCTTGTCAATATGAGTTCGGTGGGATGCAGTTCAAATCTCTGACATTTATGGAACGTGGGTAAGCGACCCATGATCCCACGGGCGCATTAATTAATGAGAGAAGCTCCAAGGAATTAGAGTTAATATCCGATTCAGGATGGTTGAGAAATTCTCTTTTAGATTTAAGTCGTTGAAATGAACTTTTCGATGAAATGTGCGCAATACCCCAACAACTGGTAAGCCCAGAAGCTTTCCTTCATCGCAACTAAGGCATCTTTTTCCCCTGTACCTTTCTGGGCTAGAGCAAGGCGTTCCTTGTAACGTTTCAGATCCTTAAAATTCAGTATGTCTTTAGGCTCATGTTCACTGGTAATCTCGACTTCCCCCCCTTTTTACCCAGAAAGCTGTCTAAGCGGCATCGTGCAGCCATTCTCATATGATGATTGCATTTCAGACATACCTCTAGGTTCCCCTTAAGAGCCATACGGTAAAGGGGCTAATTACATGAGGGACATTTAGTCCATACACCCTCTGGTATTATATAGGCCTATTTCCGGTAATAAAGTGGTGATTATTGGCTTTATTATCCTACATAATGGGACTATTGAGAGCGCTTGATAAGATTGACCAGCAGTGGCTTAGGAGCTTTCACTGTGTGTCTGAGAAAAAGAGCTTTAAACGAGCATCGGAATTTCTTAGATTACCGACATCAAATGTAAGCCGTCATATAGCTTTGCTTGAAGAACGTCTAGATACACGACTTTTCGACAGAACCACACGGAGAATAGCCCCGACGGATGCCGGTCATCACGATGCCTTTGTGGAGGCTTAGTTGCACGCTGGGTTCTTAGGGAGACGGCACTTGGTAACACCCGACAGAACCTTCTTAGCCGATCTACGAGGTTAACTCACCTCTGGAGAAAAGTAAGTCAGTAATAGGAAGTTGCGATAGGAAAAAAGCAATACCTGCTCCATGAATTGTGCTTAACTAAAACCGCAGAAACGAAAAAGGCGTTAGCAAACTCTACTCTGCTAGCGCCTTAAATAAATTGAACATCATGTTATGCATGATGCACATGCTTAAATTTAATGATTACGCTTGGTTGGACTCTTAATCAATGTCGCAATCAGTACAACTTTGCAGTGCGATTTCGTGTTCGAAGACTGCTGTATCGTTACCATCTGCCAGTAGCTCTGTTATTTCATCCGCCACTTCTTGCTCATCTTCCGCTTCAACTTGATTCGCTAGTTCTTCTTCTGAGTAACCGTAGAAATTCAACAATAAGTAATCACGCGCTTCGTCTTTAGTACATGATACGTTCACCGAAAGATCTGGCTTAACGTTGCCTTGCGCGATAATCGCAGCCACTTGCGCTTGAACATCATCTTTCATCGCAGCCGTTAACCAACCAAGATCAGTGCTTACTTTGGTTTTTTTACAGTTAAAACAAGGCAGTTGGTGAAAGTAATATTGAAAATCAGTCATAGGTAATTTCTTCTTTGAGTGTTGTATAGCACGATTATGCGCATTTTCTAGCAAAATACTATCTCAATAGACATTGAAGGCTGGATTGCCGTGGATTATTTGACTAATTGAATGCACAAGAAATAGGATACAAAGGCACGTAACAATAATGTTCAGCTATACGCTGTCAACTAAACGAATACACCTTGATTAGTAAGAGTTATCCAAATGTCTAATGTAGTTCAGTTTTCTATGTTCAGTGGTAGTAAGAAGACCAACACTGCCCCAGCTAACAAATCACTTAGCCCTAAAGCTTTAAGGGAGCAGGCAGCATTAAAGCAAAATAACCACTGTTACTTCTGTGGTAAGCGTAAAGAACCGAAAGAGCTTAACTGGCTTGATAAAACAGGTTTTAAGGCAAAGGCTCATGTTATCTGCGGTACTTGCAGTTCTGCTGCTAAGTCACGTTCAATGGATGAACTACGGATAATCCTTGCGCTGAAGGATATGGATTTCAGAACGGTTAAGATTCAGCAGTACCTTGAGTTGAGAGAAAAAGGTGTTCAGATAGATGGTGTACGTGAATACAAATTCTACTTTGAAACTGTTGAGTGATTGGGCTAGTTGTTTAGTGCCAAAGAACAAAACCAAGAGAGTGGCTCTTGGTTTTGTTTTCCTTAACATGAGTAGTTTCAATTACTACTAAGAAGATAGTTCTCTTCGAACAATTTCGGCACCTGCGCTTAGGGCATTGAGCTTGGCTGTAGACACTTCGCGAGACAAAGGAGCCATACCGCAGTTGGTGCAAGGGTAAAGCTTGTCGGCATCAACATACTTCAGTGCTTCTCGCAGTGTATTGGCGACCTCTTCTGGCGTTTCAATTGTGTTGGTTGCGACATCAATCGCACCTACCATCACTTTCTTACCTCGAATAAGTTCAAGTAACTCGATAGGTACATGTGAGTTGTGACATTCTAGCGAGATAATATCGATATTCGATTTCTGCAGTTTAGGGAACACTTCTTCGTACTGTCGCCACTCAGATCCTAACGTCTTTTTCCAATCGGTATTGGCTTTGATACCGTAGCCATAGCAAATATGAACAACCGTCTCGCACTTAAGTCCTTCGATTGCTCTTTCTAAACAAGCAATCCCCCACTCGTTGACCTCATCAAAAAACACATTAAAGGCAGGCTCATCAAACTGGATGATATCGACACCCGCCGCTTCTAACTCTTTAGCTTCTTGATTAAGGATCTTGGCGAATTCCCAAGCGAGCTTTTCGCGACTTTTATAATGGTTATCATAAAGCGTGTCGATCATCGTCATCGGGCCTGGTAAAGCCCACTTAATAGGCTGCGTGGTTTGCTGGCGTAGAAACTTGGCATCTTCGACAAATACTGGCTTTTGGCGGGTCACAGGACCAACAACGGTCGGGACGCTCGCCTCATAGCGATCACGAATCTTAACCGTCTTACGATTCTCAAAATCAACGCCGCTAAGGTGCTCAATAAACGTAGTCACAAAGTGTTGGCGTGTTTGCTCTCCGTCGCTGACAATATCAATCCCTGCGAATTGCTGTTCTTGAAAAGACAAACGTAAAGCATCCTGCTTGCCATCAATGAGTTCCTCACCCTGTAATTTCCAAGGTGACCAAAGTGTCTCAGGTTGAGCTAGCCAAGATGGCTTAGGTAAGCTGCCAGCTGTTGAAGTCGGTAATAGTGTTTTCATAGTCAATGCTGCCCGTGATTCAAAGTATGGATTCTAGATATGGGTTCTCGTTATCGATTAAGCGTAATTTGCAGACAATTGCTCAAGAATCGTTTGATATGGTTTGATGAAATTCTCCTCGGCAAATTTCCCTTGCTCAACCGCTAGCTGGCTGCGTTCTTCACGGTCATAAATAATTTGAGTTAATGAATGATCCAAGTTCTTCAAATTTGGTTGGTAGCACTTACCTGCAACAGCATTGGCATTATAGATTTCAGGTCGATAGATCTTTTGGAAGGTCTCCATCGTGCTAATGGTGCTTATGAGCTCTAGATTAGAATAATCATTCAGCAAATCACCAAAGAAATAAAAAGCCAAAGGTGCAACGCTATTCGGCGGCATAAAATAGCGAACCTGCAATCCCATCTTTTTGAAATATTGTTCGGTCAAAGAAGATTCATTTGGCCGATACTCAAAGCCTAAAACGGGATGTTGATTGTCGGTGCGATGATAAACCTTATTATCAGATACGCTCAGGCATATCACTGGTGGCTTTTTGAAATGCTGTTTATATGAGTCTGATTTAACAAAATACTTAAAGAGCTTTCCATGCAGATCGCCAAAGTTATTCGGAATGCTGAATTGGGGTTGGTTTTTGTTATGATCCAGCAAGAGAACACTAAAATCGTAGTCTCGCACGTAAGAGGAAAAGTTATTCCCTACGATGCCTTCAATGCGTTCGTTAGTCTTGTGGTCAACGATGTTATTTTTCAGTACTTCAATCGACGGGAAGGCTTCACCACAGCCTTGTATACCTATATCAACAGAAATGATTTCAAGCTCGACAGAGTAACGGTCACCTTTAGGGTTATCCCAATGCGCCAAGGCATTAAAACGATTATCAATCATTTTTAGTGCATTACGCAGATTCTCTTGGCGGCTATTGCCTCGAGCCAAATTAGCGAAGTTAGTCGTGGTACGAGTATTGTCTGATGGTTGATAATTTTCATCAAAACAAATACTCTTAATTGCAAATGTGAAATCGTTATTCATAGTAATTTGGTATCCTATTTCCTTAGAAAAAACTGAACTTATTTCTTGCTTTTAATGGGAGTTGTTCTGTTTTTATTTTCCCAATCGTTAATTTTCACAGTCTTTTGCTATTTACGATGAATAGTCTGATTTAAAACGACTGTAATTTGCCTAACGCTAAGAGCAGTCTTTTTTATACTTGGTTCGCTAGTTGAATAAAATTGCTTTTGTTTCACATAGAACATGAGAGAAATTCATGATGTGGAATAACTGAGTGTATTTTGCTCTTGAGAAGCTAACACACGCTTTTGATAAACTAGAAAGCTATAAATGGAGGAAGTAGGTCACTATGATAATACGTGTTCTAATTGCAGGTTTATTAACTTTTTCAATTCCAGTTATCGCAGATAATTTGGTAATTATAGATGCATCAGATAATCCATCGTACCAAGCCATAATTGAACCTGTACGGCTTGGCAACGGCCAAGAACAGAGAAGTACTTTCGTGATTAACATGGATGATTCTGCATCTTTCAAATTAGGAGATAACAGCGCTGAAACTAGCACAATCTTAGTCAAGCGTTCTGAAGTACCCGGAAAAGATTTCATTGTATTTATTGATTCTTCCGTAACCTTTGAAAGCAACTTGAACATGGGGCTTAACCATTCAGCCCAGAAATTATCGTCACGGCTACCTTTATCAGGTGGTGAGAGAATATTGGTTGGTGGCAACCGAGTGATTACCGAACAAAACGGTATCACCAGTGAAGTCATCACTGAGGTGTGGTTTACCTTAAATCAGCAAAAATAATTTGTATTTCTGTCCGCTATGACTTCAATACAAAAGTAATAGAGACTTCTGTTCTAGGTGTAACACAAAAACGCCGACTCATTAAGTCGGCGTTTTATCTATCAGACAAACTAGCAACGCTAGCTGTTTTCTTTACTTTTTCTTTGGGCGGAAAGGCTTAATTACTGCTTCATCGCACTCTAGGTATGGACCTTCCATCAGATCGATGCAGTAAGGAATAGCAGGGAATACTGCGTCCAAACACTCACGAATTGACTTAGGCTTACCTGGCAGGTTTACAATTAGGCTGTCACCACGAAGGCCTGCTGTTTGACGAGATAAAATAGCCGTTGGTACAAATTTCAACGACTCCGCACGCATTAGCTCACCAAAACCTGGCATCATACGGTCACATACCGCTTCAGTTGCTTCTGGTGTTACATCACGCTTTGCTGGGCCAGTGCCGCCAGTGGTAACAATCAGGCTACAATCTTGCTCGTCAGCCATTTTGATCAACGTTGCTTCAATGACATCCTGCTCATCAGGGATAACTTCATATACTGGTTCCCACTCTGATGTCAGGTAATCGTTCAGAGTCTCGATAATTGCCTGCCCTGAAATATCTTCGTAAATACCTGCACTCGCGCGGTCGCTAACGGTAACAATACCGATTTTTGCTTTAGTCATTTGTTATTCCTCAGGCTAAGCCTTGCTTTTGTTTCCAACTAACCAGCAATTTATTCTAGTTAGTCATAAATCATTTCAGATGCAAGTTTAAGAAATTATCTTGCAATGATAAACACCTTAAAATAAAAAAGCCCTGGTAATTACCAGAGCTTTTATATACTTGCCATTATTTCAATTTAGCAGCCGTGACAACAACTGTGCCTAAGCAACACTTTCTTCAAGTTGCTGCTCTGTCAGCTTGCGGTACGCCACAAGATCAGAGATCAGGCCCAGCTTCAAGCCGTGCTCTTGCGCATACACTTCAAGCTCTGGACGTCGTGCCATGGTGCCATCTTCGTTCATGATCTCAACAATTACACTTGCTGGCTCAAAACCCGCAATACGTGCTAAATCACAGCCAGCCTCAGTATGCCCTTCACGAACCAATACACCACCATCGCGTGCTTTTAGTGGGAAAATATGACCGGG
The DNA here is from genome assembly GCF_050336695.1 of Photobacterium minamisatsumaniensis. Lineage (NCBI taxonomy): Bacteria > Pseudomonadati > Pseudomonadota > Gammaproteobacteria > Vibrionales > Vibrionaceae > Photobacterium > Photobacterium minamisatsumaniensis. The sequence goes on from NZ_JAKJSI010000023.1 coordinate 104,821, forward strand.
ACGTGTTAAGTCTAAAGGCTTCGCATCTTTACGAACGGCAGTGAGTACAGTATGAGCACGATCATGAGCCGAAATACCGGTTGTTACACCTTCTGCAGCTTCAATAGTAATCGTGAAGCCAGTGCCTTGTGGGTCAGTGCTGTTCTCAACCATCATAGGCAAATCAAGCTGTTCACAACGATCTGCAGTCAGAGTTAAGCAAATCAGTCCACAGCCCTTACGCGCCATAAAGTTAATGTGCTCAGGCGTCACGCACTCGGCCGCCATAACAAGATCACCCTCGTTTTCTCGACCTTCGTCATCCATTAAGATCACCATTTTTCCTAATCGAATATCTTCAATGATGTCTTCGATGTTACTGATCGCCATGTTACGTCCTCTGAACCGTGTGGAATTTGTAGCTTCAAATAATTTAATTCAAACAAGGGTTACTGTTGCCAAACGGATGTACCAACCCTTGCTCATAACACCCCATGTATAAACCAAATTGACCGTGATCTTCTTCATTAATATAACGGCTAAGTATTTGGCCTATCGCAGGGTACGTCAAAGCCTGCCATGGTACTTCGTCTTTAGTCACAAAGGCAACCTCTTCGGTCTCATCGCCAAAGGGTTGCTGAAAACTAACGAATCGTGCACGGAAGATAATATAGACCTGATTCATCTGCGGAACGCTGAAGATTGAATAAGGGCCAAGCACTTCAACGGTTGCGCCAGTTTCTTCAAGCACTTCTCGTACAGCAGCTTGTTCAACGGTTTCGCCGTTTTCCATAAACCCAGCCGGAATACTCCATTTACCACTCATCGGCTCTATCGCGCGTTTACCTAATAAAAACTTACCTTCATGTTCGATAATGCAACCCGCAATAACCGTTGGGTTTTGATACACAACATGACCACATAGCTGGCACACTGGCCTTTGATGTGTATCACCAGAAGGTACCTGCATCAGTACCTTATCGCCCCCACACTGTGAGCAAAAGTTAATTGTTTTATGCAGCATACCTTCCTCCTTGGTGTTATGTCGGTATCAAGCGCCGTTACAGTTAATGATGCTTAAGCTGGCTGTGTTTCACTTTCGTACTCATCAATCACTTCTTTGGCGGTACGGAAAGCATCAATCGCGGCTGGCACACCACAATAAATCGCAGTTTGCAGAAGCACTTCGCGGATTTCTTCTTTGGTACAACCATTATTTAGCGCACCACGAACATGCAGCTTAAGCTCATGCGGGCGATTTAGGGCGGTGATCATTGCAAGGTTAATCATGCTACGGGTTTTCAGTGGCAACGTGTCACGTCCCCATACTTCACCCCAGCAATATTTAGTGACTAACTCCTGCATTGGCATTGTAAAGTCGGTCGCATTGTTAATAGATGCATCAACATAATCAGCGCCTAATACCTGACGGCGAATGGCTAAGCCTTCCTCAAACTTATCGCTCATTTTCACTTCCTTATTGATTTGATCATTCTTTTTAGAGGCATTATTGAGTGGGGGGCCTAAAGGCCTCCCATCATCACATACTTAGTTTCCATGTAATCTTCTATCCCCTGACGAGCACCTTCACGACCAAGGCCAGACTCTTTTACACCACCAAATGGTGCAACTTCGGTCGAGATTAATCCTTCGTTAATCCCAACCATGCCAGATTCAAGCTCTTCACTTACTCGCCATGCACGCTGCAATGAACGAGTGTAGGCATAAGCAGCTAGCCCTGAATCTGTATCATTTGCGCGGGTAATCACTTCTTCATCGGTTGTAAAGCGGAATAACGCCGCTAATGGACCGAACGTTTCCTCTCTTGCCACCAGCATGTTATCGGTGACTTCTGTGAGGATCTGTGGTGGGAAGAAATTAGTACCTTGCGGCTGCTCATCACCGAAAATACGTTTCGCACCTTTGCTAAGTGCATCATCAACATGGCTTTGTACCTTGGCAACCGCAGCGCTATTAATCAATGGACCTATTGTCGCCCCAGCCTCAAAACCATCTGCAACTTTTAACTCGGCGACCCGTGCAACCAGCTTTTGTGCGAACTGATCATAAACAGCATCATGTACATACAAACGGTTAGCACAAACACAGGTTTGTCCGGCGTTACGGAACTTGGCAATCATCACGCCTTCAACCGCCGCATCAAGATCGGCATCGTCGAAGATAATAAACGGCGCATTACCACCTAACTCAAGAGACATCTTCTTCACCGAAGATGCCGATTGCTCCATCAGCAATTTACCGATAGCCGTTGAGCCGGTGAAAGAGATTTTCTTCACGGTTTTACTGCTGGTTAACTCGCCGCCGATTTCAACCGCCTTGCCCGTAATAACACTAAATAGCCCAGCGGGTAACCCTGCTCTCTCGGCAAGCTCTGCCAACGCGAGTGCGGTTAATGGTGTTTCTGGTGCAGGTTTCAAAACCACCGCACAGCCTGCGGCAAAGGCTGGACCACATTTTCGGGTGATCATCGCTGCAGGAAAGTTCCACGGGGTAATCGCCCCAACAACACCAATAGGTTCCTTGCTGACCACAAGGCGAGAATTAGGCTTATGGCTTGGAATTACTTCACCGTAAGTACGCTTGGCTTCTTCTGCAAACCATTCAATAAAGTTTGCCGCGTAAGTAATTTCACCTTTCGCTTCAGCGAGCGGCTTACCTTGCTCTGCGGTCAAAATTGCAGCTAAGTCATCTGCATTTTCAATAAGCAGTTGATACCAGTTACGTAAAATTACTGAACGTTCTTTGGCTGTGGTTTTCTTCCACGCTTTCTGCGCTTGCTCTGCCGCTTCAATTGCTGACAGCGTTTCTTCACGACCCAGCTCTGGTACGTAAGCAATAATTTCGCCTGTTGATGGGTTCAATACCGGTACAGTGGCATCGTTTGTGGCTTTTACCCATTGTCCAGCGATGTAACATGACTGCTTTAGTAAACTCGAATCAATTAGCTTCATGGTGAATTATTCCTTCTAGCATCTTTATTTAGTTTTGTGCCAAGCGACTTATTCTCACCATATTGGTACCACAGACGATAAGCCAGCTACTTAATCTTTTAACCCAGTTCAGGCAGACTGCCCATTTTACTGCGGCAATAAAGCAATGGATGCTGTTCCTCAGTATTCGCCAGTTCAGCATTCACAACCTGACCGACCAAAATAGCATGATCACCACCGGGATAATCGTTCCATAGGTCACATTCCAGCACAGCCAAAGCACCTTCGATAACAGGTAGACCATGTTCACTCTTACGAATATTCAAACCTTCTGATTTATCAATTCCTTTTTTAGCAAATTGGTAAGCCACGGCTTGCTGATCATCAGCCAAAATATGAATCGCAAATTTCTTGGTGTCGCGAATCACTGGATATGAATCTGAGGTGTAGCTTGGGCATACCAAGACCAAAGCTGGATCCATCGATAATGCGCTAAACGCACTTGCGGTGAAGCCGACAATATCGCCAAGATCGTTATAAGCGGTGATCACAGTAACGCCTGTTGGAAACTGACCCATGATATTTTTGTATAAATCAGTCGATACAGCTTGTTGTTCTATTTGTTGTGTTGTCATTGTGATTCCCTTCTTAACGCATGGTAAATGGGTCAGCCATTGGCTCTGATGAAGTATTAATCCAGACAGTTTTCAACTGCGTGAATTCATTAATCGCATCACTGCCACATTCTCGGCCATAGCCACTTTGACCGTAACCACCAATTGGTGCAGAGGCTGAGACCGCACGGTAGGTATTAACCCATACGATGCCAGAGCGAATGCCTTTAATCATGCGGTGTGCTTTGGCTAAGTTTTCAGTCCAGATCCCTGCTGCAAGACCGTATTTACTGTCGTTTGCTAATGCTAGCGCTTCCGCTTCATCTGCAAATGGAATGACTGTCGCGACAGGTCCGAAAATTTCTTCTTGAACCACGGTGGCATTGTGATTGGTACACTCTAAGATAGTCGGAGTGTAATACCATCCCGGCGTAATATCAGGACGCTTACCGCCAGTGCGTAACTTGGCACCTTCGGTAAGGGCAATATCGACAAAACGTTCAACTGTTTCAAGCTGAGCTTTCGTCGCCATTGGACCCATTTCTGTTTCAGTTTGTGACGGATCGCCAATCACAATTTGTTCAGCACGTGCTGTCAACTTGGCAACAAACTCATCATAAATGTCTTGCTGTACCAACAAACGAGAACCCGACACACAGCTTTGGCCTGCCGCGGCAAAAATACCCGCTACCGCACCATTTACTGCGCTATCAATATTGGCATCATTAAAGATAATGTTTGGGGATTTACCACCAAGCTCTAACGATAACTTAGCGTAGTTTTCAGCCGAATTTCGAATAACATGCTTAGAGCTTTCACTACCACCAGTAAACGCAATTTTGCGAACTAATGGGTGACGAGTCAGTGCTGAACCACATGGTAATCCGTAACCTGTTATAACGTTTACAGCACCAGCAGGGAATCCCGCTTCAAGTACCAGTCGACCAAGCTCAAGTAGAGTGGCAGACGCATGCTCAGACGGCTTTAACACAACGGTGTTACCCGCAGCTAGCGCTGGCGCAATTTTTATAGCGGTTAAGTAAAGTGGTGAGTTCCAAGGGATAATGCCAGCAATAACGCCTAGAGGTTCACGCACGGTATAACCAAACATGTCGGATTTATCGAGCGCCAGCGTTTCACCCTCAACTTTATCGGCCAAGCCTGCAAAGTAGTAAAAAAACTCGGGTAAATAACCCACTTGCCCTAGGGTTTCACGAATTAACTTACCGTTATCACGGCTTTCTAACTGTGCTAACTGTTCTTTGTTTTCAGCAATCAAATCACCAAGGCGACGAAGTAATTTACCGCGCTGAGCTGGGGTAGTAGATGCCCATTCTGGCGATAAAAACGTAGCATGTGCCGATTGTACCGCTTGCTCTACATCTTGCTCATCAGCATATGGGAATGTTGCCCATGCCTGCTCATTGGCAGGGTTAATACTCTCGAATGTTTTACCACTATGTGCTGAAACCCACTCACCGTGGATTAGCATTTGAAATTGTTCAAGCGCCATTGACGACCTCCTGTAGTGTCACTTGCTCTTGTTGACTGTGCTGCTGACCATCAAGGAAAGCTATTAGCATGTCATTCACTAACTGTGGGGATTCAACAGGCATCATGTGACGCTGTTGATCAAGTACAACCACCTCGGCATTGGGTAAATACCGCGCCAATCCATAGGCCATCTCAGGGGTTGAACCCACATCAAATTCACCTGTTGCGATCAGCACCGGTAAATGCAATGTGTTTAGTTGCGAAATACCATAATTATCATTTTCACCAAATAACTGATAGGTCTGTAAATAACCATTTTTGCTATTCGTGACAATGCGCGCTTTAAATGCATCAATTTGCGCAGGGCTTGCACCTCGGTACTCCTTGCTGAACCAACGCTCAATGGCGGCTTCAACATTGGCACCTGGGCCTAATTTTTTCACTTCTTTACAACGAGAAAGTACATTCTGACGCTGTTCATCGGTACGGTTAAACACGCTGTTTAAAACCACCAAGCGAGCAATACGGTGCGAATACTTCAAAGCAAACGCACGAGCAACCAAACCACCCATAGAAAAACCAACAACGGTGATTGGCTTATCGAGCTTCAACGCTGTTATCAAGCGTTCTAATTGGTCAGCATACGCTTCAATAGAGACATTCGTTTCTGGCTCTGGGCTATCGCCGTGTCCAAGCATGTCATAACCAATAACATGGTAATTTTGCATGAGGCCAGCCACTTGGCCGCCCCACATTGATTTGTCCAGACCTACCCCATGAATGAAGATGACGGTTTCGCCATCTCCACATGAAAAGTAGCTGGTTCCATCAACTAATTTCATGCTATCCATATCGCTTCCTTATTGCTGCTGTTGGGCGGCTTTCTCTTGGGCGATTTCTTCAAGATCGATATAACGATTACCGATACGTGGGTGAACACGTCCACCGTCAGAAGCACCTAATACGACAACAATTTCATTCGCCGCTGGCGCATCTTCAATTTTCATTTCTAGCGTAACGTAGTGAGAACGAAGACCTTCGTCATCTTTATGCATCATTGGTACTTGAATTGATGTACCACCAGCACCACGCTTATTTGTGAAGCTTAAGTAACTTTTTGCTTCAACCGCTTCACGATAGTGGTTACCAAAACGTAATGTATGAATAACTGCTGACGCATGCTCAATCTCACCTTCCATGCCCACAACAGCCGCTTTACCGTAAGCCTCAATATTTTCCGCACCACCCATAACACCAATAAGCTTGTCGACGATAAGAGCACCAAGCTCTGAGCAATGCTCTGTAATTTCAGGGCGTAGGTTTTCAACGAATCCTTTACCGTGCCAAGGGTTTTCAATAACAACAGCTACTGCTGCCATAGTGACAGGCTTATCACCAGCTTTACCGCCTTCAATGCGCGTTTCTTCAATGTAGGTACAGATCTTACGGATATTAAAAGCCATTGCGTTTTCCTTCTTTCATGTATGTTTTGTAGCGATAGAAACAATACCACCGCTCAACCTGTATTATGGTATACCAAACTTTCMGTATAAAAATAAAGCGTTTTAATCCAAAGATTAAGAGGTAACTTTAACAAAAATCGACTAAATACAATAAAAATCAATCAGTTATGTTAAGTTTATTATACTAAGCCACTACTGGCACTTTTATCAAAAAATCTACAATGATCACAAAATGTTAAATTAGTGTCGCGAGTGAAACTTGTTGAAATTCGGTAAGTGAAACAATTAATACTTAAAATACAATAACTTAAATTGATATTGATGTTAATTCATTGTTAAACAAAATGGTTGAAGTCCACTTTTATGATGTTATGGTATACCAACAAAACACATACAGCATTCGCTGAGAAATGTGCTGGTGACATAAAAAAGGGGTGTTCGAAGGTAATGTAGTCTGAGGGCTGCTGCAGTTTATCCAAGGCACAATCATACAGTGTATAAAGGAGCAATCCTGCTATGATTTCCAATCGTAATATGGTTAACAAGCAAGGAATATTTCAAGGGGTTAACCAAACCATGACCATCGCCTCATTGGCAATGGTTTCAGTATTTGTCCTCTTTTCAGTGTTACAAATTGACTTAGCCAATACTGTCTACAGTGGCGTAAAAAATTGGATCACGACAAACTTCAGCTGGTACTACATTGGGGCTGTTGCCGTAATATTTGTTTTCTCGGTATGGGTGACATTTAGTAAGTTCGGGACAGTTCGCTTAGGCAAAGATTCTGACCGACCAGAGTTCAACAACTTTACTTGGTTCGCGATGCTATTCAGTGCCGCGGTGGGTACAGGTTTAATGTTCTGGAGTATTGCAGAACCACTTACCTATATCCAAGGTAACCCTTTTGCTGAAATGGCAAATGTCGCGGCTAGCACACCAGAAGCGGCTCAAATTGGTATGCGTATAACTATTTTCCACTGGGGTTTGAATGCCTGGAGTGTGTATGTACTTGTTGGTTTGATCTTAGCTTATTTTGCTTACCGTAAAGGCTTACCACTTACCATTCGTTCAGCGCTTTACCCTATTTTGGGTGATCGCATATACGGACCAATCGGGCACGCGGTCGATTTACTCGCAATCTTCAGTACACTTTTTGGTACCGCAACGACGCTTGGTCTTGGCGTATCACAAATGAATGCCGGGCTTAATTACCTCTTTGGTATTGAAATAAACTCTGTTAACCAATTAATCCTGATTGTCGTTGTTGGCTCGATTGCTACCTTCTCCGCCGTATCAGGGCTGCAAAAAGGCATCAAGTTCCTGAGTCAATGGAACGTAAGAATTAGTTGCGTCTTGTTCGGCTTCTTCTTAATTGCTGGACCAACGGTTTATCTATTCAGTACTTTCTTCACCAATATGGGTGATTACCTTGCCAACTTCATCGGTATGTCTCTTTGGGTTGACCCGCAGCCTGAGCGTCAGTGGCAAGGTTGGTGGACAGTATTCTATTGGGCTTGGTGGTTAAGCTGGGGTCCGTATGTTGGTATTTTTATCGCACGTATCTCGAAAGGACGTACGATTCGTGAACTCATGCTCGGTGGGATTCTAGCAAGTACACTCGGTGCATTTACTTGGATCACCATCATGGGTGGTACCGCGACTTACCTTGAGCTATACACCGCAAGCGACCTGACATCCGTTGTAAATGAAAACCTAACAATGGTGCTTTACAGCACAATCGAAGCGCTGAATGTTCACTGGCTAACATGGCCAATGGCTGCACTTGCAACAATCATGATTATTTCTTGGTTTGTGACATCTGCTGATTCAGCCACGCTGGTTATCTGTACCATATTGTCAATGGGTGGCAACCACCCACCGATTAAGATGCGCGTTGTTTGGGGTGCTGGGCTTGGCCTAGTAGCGGGAATTCTACTAATGGCCGGAGGCCTTGAAGGCTTACAAGCAGCCTCTATCGCCGCAGCACTACCATTCTCGATGGTGTTAATTGTGATGGCTTATTGCTTTATGAAAGATCTGTACGCTGGTACGGAGTATCAAGAGTCACCGCAACCATTAGTCAGAAATGAAACAGAATCGTTAGAGCCCGCATCTGCGTTATCGAAATAAGATATTGCAGACAATAAATAGAAAAGAATGAGGCTGCTTGCCAGCCTCTTACAAAACATCTCAGAAAGGACACTGCTATGAAATTCTCTCTTTTCCTACACATGGAACGCTACGATGACAATAAGACTCACCAAGAGTCATTGGCAGAGCTCACCGAATTAGTACAAATTGCCGAAAAAGGTGGTTTTGAAATGGCTTGGGTTGGTGAACACCATGGAATGGAATTTACCATTGCGCCAAACCCAATTAATTACATTACCTACCTTGCCAATAAAACCAGCACCATTCGCCTAGGCGCTGGCACCTTTATTGCCCCATTCTGGCACCCGGTGAAATTAGCAGGAGAGGCAGCACTAGCAGATATCATGTGTGATGGCCGTTTGGAATTTGGTATTGCCCGTGGTGCTTACCAAGCCGAGTTTGACCGTTTAATGAATGGTATGCCTGCGGCAGATGGTGGCAAATACCTCCGCGAGATGGTGCCTGCACTGCAAAAGCTATGGACTGGCGATTATGCCCATGACGGTGAATTATTCCAGTTCCCAACCACCACCAGCGTACCAAAGCCTATACAGCAACCACACCCACCAATGTGGGTTGCAGCACGCGATCCTGACTCGCACAACTTTGCTATCAGCAATGGCTGTAACGTGATGGTGACACCACTGCAAAAAGATGATGAAGAAGTCCAAGACTTAATGAACAAATTCAACGATGCTTGTGCAAATAACCCTCAGGTTGAACGCCCTGACATCATGTTACTCCGCCATACGTTCGTGGGTGAAAACGAACAAGATTTGACGGCGGGTACCGATGCCCTGCACCGCTGGTATTCCATGTTCATGGCATGGGCGCGTAACAACCAAACGCCTAAAGATGGCTTTGTAAAACACTTAAGCAGTGAAGACTTAGGCGAAAGCTTCAGCAAAGAAGTACTGCGCAACAATCTTGCTATCGGCACACCAGATGAAATGGTTGCTCGCTTGAAGTACTACGAAACATTAGGTATCAGCCAATACAGTTACTGGGCTGATAACAACCTAAGTTTTGAAGAAAAGAAAAAGTCTCTGCAGCTGTTCATTGACAAAGTAATGCCTAAATTTAACTGAAGATAGCATTCATAACTACTGCACTTGTAACAATCTCGCTTTCCTAGCTTGCCCCATTCGCGTGGGGCCTTTTTCTCTTTGTATACCTCAAGAATGTATACCCACCTAGTCAAATAGGAGTACACCATGAAAGGATACTGGCTTGCGCATGTCACCGTGCATGACGCAGAACAATACCAACGCTATACCGCACTAGCCCCTCAAGCTATCGCCGCATATGACGGTAAATTACTTGCTCGTGGTGGCCGTTACCAACAATTAGAAGGCGAAGAGCGTCAGCGCCATGTCGTCATTGAATTTCCGTCGTTTGATGCAGCTCTTGAGTGTTATCATTCTGATGCTTATCAACAAGCAGCGGCTCAGCGCAAAGGCGTCGCAACAGCAGAAGTGGCTATAGTGGAAGGTGCTTAGTTTAAAGCCGCATTTAACCTTACCTTCCGAAAACGGGTCGAAATGACCTCTCCACGAGCTAAATGTCGATAGAAAATAAATCAACATAAGCATTAACAATCACTTATAATCGCCAGTGTAGAACAACGTATAATCAAAGCAATACACAAAAAGGCAATGGTTTACTCAGCTTCCCAGCAGTTTGCTAATGGAATGCTCAACAGTAGTGAGAATACAGCATGATCAGGCAACCTTCGCAAATAACCAAGATTGACAATAGCCGCATTCCTTTACGAGAGAAAGTGCTAGTAACCCTCAGAACCGCTATCACGAACTTCCAGCTAATGCCGGGCGATCGATTAGTTGAGCGAGATCTCTGCGACATGCTAGGCGTGAGCCGCACTTCTGTTCGTGAAGCATTACGGCATTTAGAATCAGAAGGGCTGGTTGATTATCTTGAAAACAAAGGACCAATTGTAACTCGTTTGACACTTGAAACTGCGAAAGAGATTTATGAACTTCGGGCAAGTTTAGAAAGTTTAATCGTGCAACTGTACACGCTCAATGCAACTGACAAACAATTACAAATGCTTGAAACCACACTGCATTTACTTACTCGTCGTTTAACTCAAGGAAATGTTGCGAATATTCTCGACAGTGTGAATGACTTCTACGAGCTACTGTATGAAGGTTGCGGAAACCAAACTGCTGCGAAGTTATTACGTCAACAGCAAGCTCGCATAAATCTACTGCGTGCAACGTCTATCTCACAAGAAAATCGCTACATGCAGAGCATCGAAGAAATGAGTGCCATTGTTGATGCAATTATAAAGCGTGATTGTGCTGCAGCTCATCATGCCTGTATTGAGCATGTACGCCTTGCTTCAGAAGTCGCGCTCTCGGCAATGGCAGCAAAAGAAGGTATTCCCAATGTACCCTCTATCTTCGTCTCGGAGCATTCACTCAAATAAGCTCGTCACTCGCAAAAATCCGTCACTGACCGACCGACTTTATCCAATTCTGCCCCACCCTCATATAAAATGAAGTGAGGGTGGAAAGCCCTCTTATTGATACTGATACTGATACTGATACTGTTAGAGTAAACCTAACCTTCCCCCCATCAAGTGAAGTGAGTCATAGGCATGAGCAGAGATGAAAAGCTGAACTATGTTGAATTCGCCGCAAGTAACTTAATCGCAACTAAGTCTTTTTTTACCAACGTCTTTAACTGGGAGTTTACGGACTACGGCCCAGATTACACCGCTTTTTCCAATCAGGGTTTAGATGGTGGTTTTTTCAAGGCTGATATGTGTTCTCAAACAGCAAATGGGGCTGCATTATTGGTCTTTTACAGCCCGAATATCGAATCGACATTAGAGAGAATCATTAACAATGGTGGTGAAATTGTTCGTCCTCTTTTTGATTTTCCCGGCGGATGCCGCTTCCACTTCAAAGAACCCAGCGGCAACGAATTTGCGGTATGGTCTGAAGCAATTAAAGATAATTAACGCCCGACAATTGCAACCGTGTGCGTCACGGTGATTTTAGGTTGCAGCATCAAACAGACATGGCAATATTTCTCTAACGCATTTTTTGCGGCTGCCGATACCTGCGCCTCAGTTACATTTTCAGCTTCAACAATAAAATGCAGGTTAACGCTTTCATATAATCGTGGAGAGCTTTCTGTCAGTGTATACGTCAGCTTATTCTCAAGATGTTTCAATACTACACCTTGTTCCTGTAGACCCATCACTACATCTGTGGCACTGCATGATCCCAGCGCAGATAACAAGATCTCTGTCGGGCACGGTGCCTTTTTACCATCAGCATCAACGGTGAATTCAAATTTATCTTCAGTCACAACATTAAACTGGCAGTCCTCTACCCAACTTACACTTATTGCCATCGTGATATTCCTACAAAATTAAACAACTAAAACCTATCCCCTTCTAACATTTATCCACGCTCAAGCCAAAAATAGCGTCATTAGATAACAGAGACTTAACTAGTGCCACCTGGTTTCATCAACAAAAAAATGGTTAGAAGCAGATTTATCCCTAATATCAATACGTTTGATTCACAATCAACAGTAGATTACTCTGTTTGCCACAGGAGTAAACACTACACAAGGCGAATAATGGAAATATCAAATACATACCCTATCGGTACAGAAGGCCAAAAATGGGGTAACGAAGAAAAAGCGCAGTGGCTAGCTCAACAAAAAATTCAACGCTCTTACCAAGAAGAAGTTGTCACAAAGATTGATGCCCTTCGCGATCGTTTTGATGTGTCTCAATATGGTGCACTCAGTTATGACCCGACAAAGTACCCGCTTTTGGTTATTAAATCGCGTAATTGGAGTAACGACAAACCAACAGCGCTTGTGACCGGTGGTGTACATGGTTACGAAACCAGTGGTGTACATGGCGCACTACTCTTTGCTGATGGCGATGCAGAAAAATATGCCGAGCACTTCAATATCGTAATTGCACCTTGTGTTAGCCCTTGGGGTTACGAAGTCATCAACCGTTGGAACCCACAAGCTGTGGATCCTAACCGTTCGTTCTTCGAAAACAGCCCATCAGAAGAAGCTGCAAGTCTTATGGCGATGGTAAAAGCACTTGGCGTAGAGATCCTGGTTCATGTTGACTTGCACGAAACCACAGACTCTGATGAAACTGAATTCCGCCGTGCTCGCGCGGCACGTGATGGTCTAGATCATTTTGAAGAGATGATCCCTGATGGTTTCTACACCGTGGGCGATACTGAAAACCCACAACCTGAACTACAGAAAGCCATTATCGATTCGGTTCGTAAAGTGACCCATATTGCCCCGCCAGATGCTAACGGCAAGATCATCGGTTCACCGATTACTCAAGAAGGCGTGATCAACTACCCACTAAAAGAATTAAGCCTTTGTAATGGCTTGTCTGATTGCACCTACGGTACGACCACTGAGGTTTACCCAGATAGCGATAAAGTCACCGACGAAGAATGCAATGTTGCACAAGTTGCTGCGATTACTGGTGCACTTGATTACGTGCTGAAACAACGTTAAAAGCCCAAAGGGCTGTCTAGCAGCCCTTTCTATCACTTATAAATTTAAGATAACTTCAATAATTCTAACGACTTTGTCATTTCTGGGTAAAGTTCGGTTAATAGTTATCCTCTCCGTATCAATCTACATATACTGGGTAAACCTGCTAGCATACAATGTTTACATACATCGCCCGTAATAAACGACAACAACGAAGTCACCAGTGAGGATCTATGCGCCACATTATTATATTTTTCACCGTAATAATGTTGGCAGCCTGTGCCAATAACGTAGTCACGACAAGCGTTAACTACCCAACGTCACTTGATAGCTGTGTCGCCCAACTAACCAGCTTTAAATCTGAAGTGAAACGCCAGGGAGTACAAGATGCACAAGTCGTGTGGGACAACCGCTATCCGCACCTAGCTTTCAACCGCTTTAGTCAGGCTCAGCTTGTTAAGCTAAACACTCGTCAGGATCAGCAACAATGGCTGAACTACACCTCAGCACAAGCCAAATCACAACGTCATGCTGAATATCAGAACTTGATTAATAAGCAACACTTTGACTTAGCATCCCTTGATTATTGCGCCGATAAACTGACAAACCATTCACGGTTTGATACGCCATTTTGGCAAAACATTAAGAAACAACCACCCGTTATTGCCTCAAGCTATGAACCTTGGTTACGCTTTTTTGGTGTTTACCCACTCAGTAAGCAAGTGGCAAAGCCGGCTATTGAAGCTGAACAAAAACGAATCCTGACTGATTTTGGCCACGAAAGTGAAGGCTATACGATTAGCTATGCCATGGAAAAAAGCCCCTCGCTAACTAACACTCAGATTAAAAGGTGGTTTTCCAGTGCACGACAACGTTCAGACAGCCAATGGCCTCAGCTGACTAATCAGCAAATTTCAAGGTTGTTTAATCACTATGCACCTGTCATGACAATTGAATCAGCATCGGTTGATGATAAACCCGGTAGAGTCGAATACAGTCCAAATCTACAACCATTGGTTAATGCCACCGCGCCAACGGTTTACCTTAACCACAGCTACACCGAATTTCATGGCAATATTTACCTTCAGCTGAACTACAGTATGTGGTTTGCCAACCGTACACCAACATCAAGCTTTGATCCCTACGCTGGAAAATTTGATGGTGTCATATTGCGATTAACCCTCGACCAACAAGGTCAACCACTTATACTCGACAACATTCACCAATGTGGCTGTTACCACATGGTATTTGCCCTTCAACCTCAGTTAAAATTTGCCGAGTTGAGCCGCGATATTGAAAAGCCATTAGTATTCCATAAGGCGAAACCTGCAACGGAAAGCAAACTAAGTGTAACCCTGTCACAGGGTGTGCATATGATAAAACAAGTTCAGTGGACGAATAATCCAACGCCAGCTCGGGTTTTGATGTCGCTTCCCTATGATGCGCTTCGCAGCATACCAACCTCTGAAGGCCAACATAAAAGCCTGTTTGATCAGCGAGGTATGTTATTGGCAAGTGAGCGCCTTGAGCGTGTGTACTTATGGCCATTTGGTGTTCCATCACCGGGTACTATGCGCCAAGTTGGCCATCATGCCACCGCTTTTATTGGTGAACGCCATTTCGACGATGCCAACGTACTGGAAACATTGTTCTTACCACCACATTAACAATTCCAGTAATTACAGTGCTAGGGCGATGAACCCTCTAGGCATGGCAAACAAACATTGTTAACATCTTGTTTTCATGTGTTAAAGGAGCAACCCGTGCAATCAACATTTATTGATGGCGATATAATCTTTCGTCAACACCAATTTGAGCTGCCGCTCGATTATTCAGCACCGCAAAAACAAAGTATTCAAGTTTTTGCTCGTGAAGTGGTTGACCTCAACAAAGACACTACCGATTTACCGTGGCTAGTCTATTTTCAGGGCGGACCGGGCTTCCCTTCTCCTCGTCCAGACAGTCGCTCCGGTTGGTTAAAGCGGGCTTTGGAACAATACCGCGTACTGCTACTTGATCAACGCGGTACTGGCCACAGTACAGTAATAAGCCATCAAACATTGTCACCAATGACAGCACAACAACAAGCTGATTATCTAAGCCATTTTCGTGCCGATAACATTGTGCGCGATGCTGAAGCTATTCGAGAGAAGCTTGGGGTTAAGCAATGGTCAATTCTAGGCCAAAGCTTTGGGGGCTTCTGCTCATTGACGTATTTATCATTTTACCCACAAAGTTTGACACGCGCGTATTTAACAGGCGGTGTCCCTTCACTGACTCGCCATGCCGATGATGTGTATCAGGCCACTTATAAGCGTGTTCTTGATAAAAATAAGGCGTTTTTTGCCCAGTTTCCGCAAGCACAAACTCAATGCCAAAAAATTGCTGAGCACTTACAAGTAAATGATGTTCACCTGCCCAATGGGCAACGTTTCACGGTTGAACAATTCCAAATGATTGGCATCAATCTAGGCCGTAGTCACGCTAACGTTCCGATGTATTACCTATTGGAAGGTGCCTTTGTCAGCATCGAGGGTGAAGAAACTCTGAGCTATGACTTCCTCAATGCCATGCTGGCCGAGCAAAGCCATCAAACCAACCCTATTTACGCGATTTTGCACGAACCTTTATACTGCCAGAATACGGCATCAGAATGGTCTGCACACCGAGTTCGTCAGCAATACCCTGCGTTCAACTTCCAAAGCGGCCAACCATTCCTGTTTACCGGTGAAATGGTCTACCCATGGATGTTTGATCAGTTCAACTGCCTAAAACCACTGAAAGAGGCTGCAGAGATACTAGCAACGAAACAAGATTGGGTAGACCTTTATGATGTTGAAGCTTTAACAAACAATACTGTGCCAGTCACTTGTGCCGTATATGCCGAAGATATGTATGTCGAGATGGCTTACTCGCTAGAAACCCTTAGCGGTATACCTAATAGTAAAGCATGGATCACCAATGAATATGAGCATAATGGCCTGCGTGCCGACGGTGAACGTATACTCGATAAGCTAATCGAAATGGGCGATAACATCGCTCATCTACCTCAATAAATCAGCCTTTACCCAGCAGTTGTCTATGCTTTAATGGAAACTAACTGCTGGGTAAACTGAATACCCACTGAATTTGACACAATATCCTCCACTATTGGCTGTTACAATCAGTATTATCATGCCTTGATATAACACATTTTTTTACTATCACTTACACAGGATGGATATGGCTTCACTTCGATTAATCACAACCTTGTGTCTCTCTATCTTTGCTATCGCGCCAAGCTTTGCTCAAGCTATCCCGTCGCAGCCTCTAACAGGTGAGGCTTTATGGCAATCACGTACCACTATTGACAACAAAGTCGTACTTGGCCGAACTGAAAAAGTCTATTTTCCTCAAATAGAGCAACTAAGCGGTATCGGCATTCCTGCAAAAATTGATACTGGTGCAGATTCAACGTCTATCCATGCAACCAATATAAGCATTAGCGCCAAAGATGAGGTGTTTGCGGGCCTGAAAGGCAATGCCCTTCTCGATGCCATCGCCACAGAATTTGATGCATTAAATACGACCATGTTGCGCGACCGTGAAGATAAAACAGATATCATGGTCAGTTTTGATATCACGAATCCATACTCAGGCGAGGCAGTTCGGCTAACCAAGCCGCTTTTTCGTCTAGCCATGATCAAAACGCGTAGCGCAGATGGGCATCTAGCCCGCCCTGTCGTTGAAATAAATTTGGATATCGCAGGTAGTACTGTTCGTACAGAAGTTAACCTTGCTGATCGTAGTCGCTTTTCGTATCCAATTTTGATTGGTAAGACATTTTTAAGAGATACCGCTTGGGTTGATGCTGGGTTTAATTACCTACAAGAACAACAAGGTGCCAAAGTTATTGGTCGAAAAGAACGAGCAACCGTTAACGGCTTAACAATGGAAACCAGCTACTCGCTACAAAATCGCTATAGCATTTTCCATGCAGCCAACATTCAAGTTGATGAAAAAAAGCAGCGTGTTACTTTTACGACAGTAGGTAATGATAAAAAGAAAAAAAAAATGACCTTACCACTGGTCAAGATGCTCAAGTTCAAAAGTGCCAGCCGACCATTGGTATATTTACCCGTCCAGATTGGCTCAGCAGAAAACAAAGAAGACCGCTTTAATGGCTATATTCTTGCCTATTTACGTGATCGTTCTAAAAAGAGCAGCCAATTACGCTTAGGTACAGAAGCATTAAATAAATACTTTGTCATAAACCTTAGCGATACCTACCTTAGTAATAAACCATTAAGCACGCTAGACTCGGTTATTGCTGATGAAACCTCACTAATGATGAGTGCTGAAGAGACCCTCCGTATTGATGGCGCAACAGTCAAAGCCAAGCCCTCTGGTATTATCAAAACACCAGTATTGAATATTCCATACATCAATGAGCAAAAAACAGACTATGGACGAATGGCGCAATATAACGTGATTGATGCGAATGGCCAGCGTCGTAGCTATGAAAAGCCAATAAAAACTAAAGTTCGAGTGGGGCAAACCGTTCGCACTGTTGTCGGCTCTGAAATCAAGCTTCCTTCATCACTTTTATTAAAGGACATCGCGCTTGAAGCCACACCACACCTTGATGGCGATGTGTCTGTATTTGAAGTGAGCCCAAGTTTGGTACACGGCTCATTATTTGTAAATACACGTTCAACGCATTTACTCGATAAACAAGCTCCAACAACTGCTGGATATATTGAGACGGTTACGCTTGAAGGCATGACGTTCCCTGCGAAATTAGATACCGGTGCAGATGTCAGCTCAATGCACGCCACTGATATCAAAACCTTCGATAAAGAAGGTAAAAAGTGGGTCTCATTTACTTATGAAAATGCTCAAGGCAACAAACAAGAGTTTACTCGCGAAGTGATTGACGAGATGCGTATCAAAGCGCGCGCAGGAGAAAAGTCGCAAGTTCGCTTGGTGGTGAATATGCGAGTCAAATTAGGCGAAATCGATAAAGAAGTAGCCGTTAACTTACGTGACCGTAGCCGTTTCGAATACAGCATGATACTTGGTGAGAATTTCCTTAAGCACGATATTGTCGTCAGTAGCGACCAACAATATCTCTACACCAAAGGAAAAAACACTCAGCAGTAATGCTCTCAGTGTCAACACTACCATCATGAAAAAGGAGCGCAGTGCGCTCCTTTTCTTTATTAAACAAGAACAACCGTTATGAGGCTATTGCTTTACTCTGCTTCTTTCCCTTTCGCTTTGCCCAGATCCCTGCTAATACAGAACCCGAAATATTATGCCAAATCGAAAAAATGGTGCCGGGTATTGCTGCAGCTGGCGTAAAGAACTTCATCGCAAGCGCGGTGGCTAGTCCCGAATTTTGCAACCCAACTTCAAAGGCTACCGTACGGCACACAGGCTCACTAAAGCCAAGTGCACGGCAACTATAATAACCAGCCACTAGCCCCAAACTATTATGCAAAATAACAGCAAGCGCAATAATTGGCCCTAACGTACTTAAGTTATTGGCATTCAAGGCAACTACAATCGCAATAA
Source organism: Photobacterium minamisatsumaniensis (assembly GCF_050336695.1). Classification (NCBI taxonomy): domain Bacteria; kingdom Pseudomonadati; phylum Pseudomonadota; class Gammaproteobacteria; order Vibrionales; family Vibrionaceae; genus Photobacterium; species Photobacterium minamisatsumaniensis. Next base: position 123,544 of record NZ_JAKJSI010000023.1, read on the forward strand.
CCATTACAATTGCCGCCATTGAGATAAGTGGCAATACGTCACTAACCTTATCAATATGCTTACGTGCCACCGTGTTAATTAATACCCCGATAGCGACAGGAAATAATACAATTTTCACAAGGCTAATTAGCATCGCGCTAACAGGTACATCTACACTTTCGCCTACTAGTAACTCGACTAAGAAAGGGGTTAAAACCACCCCTAATAACGTAGAAACCGCTGTCATTGAAATAGATAGCGCAACGTTCCCCTTCGCCAGAAAAGCCATCACATTTGATGATGTTCCACCAGCAACACTACCAACAAGTACCATACCAACCGTCATTTCGGTATTAAAGCCCAAAATGAAACTGACCAACAATGCTGCCAATGGCATGATCAAAAACTGTAAGAACACGCCGACGCCAACAGCCGCTTTATGCTTTAGTACATTCGCAAAGTCTTTTGGAGACAAGCTTATCCCCATAGACAGCATAATAATGGTAAGCAAAGGTACTATCTGTGTTTTAAGATCAACAAATAATGTTGGCTGTAGAAATGCCAATACCGAAAAGACTACCGCCCATAGCGGAAATAATTGAATGATTTTCCCTATCATGATTTATCCCTAAATATGTTTAATGACAAAACATCCCATATAAATAGAATAATTAATAGCAGGAATTACAATTCAATCTGATTCATTAATAATACGGCCAAAGTAGGCTAATTAATCCACGTTTTATATTACTTTTACAATAAACACCCAAAAGTAATATTCACTGCAAACCAATCGACTATTTTTCTATAGGCGTTTGATGACAAAAAGCAGTACTGACATTAAAACCAGCATTAAAAAGGACAATAATGCCTTGAGCGTATTGCGGGAATTTACACAAAATCACATGTATAATGCGGAAACTTATAGAGAACTACGCATATAATGCGGAAGTTCTTCGTTTTTTGTGGGATATAGTGTTTTACAACTAAAAGATTATAAGGAAAGGACAGCATTCATATGGCAAAAGTAAACTTAACCGTCGATAATTTTGACCGTAAAATACTCAGCATCGTACAAACCTCAAATCGCACAACCTCAGACCAAATAGCAGAGCAAGTAGGCTTATCTCCAGCAGCTGTGCAGCGTAGATTAAAGCGTTTGCGAGCTCAAAATATCATTCAAGCCGATGTTTCAGTCGTTAACCCTAAAGCTGTTGGGCATGCCATGACATTTGTTGTGCAGGTATCGCTTGAACGTGAGCGGGTCGATTTAATGCATAATTTCAAAAAAGAAATGAATGCTAATCGCTCAGTACAACAGTGCTACTACGTCACAGGCAGTTCGGACTTTATCTTAATTGTGACAGCTATTGATATGGAGGATTATGATAGGTTCACGCGAGAGTCGTTCTTTGATAATGCCAATATAAAAAGCTTTCAAACTAACGTCGTTATGGATCCTGTCAAAGTTGGCTTAACAGTTCCAATTATTGATGAAGATACAGAGTGCTAGCCGCGATAACTGTCATGAATTGATCACCTTAAACTAAGCAACAGAAAAACATTGTTACGCGCCACTTAAGTAAAGGTGAACTCTCCACCTTTACTAAGTAATGCTTTTTGTCATTATCTGAAATAGAGTATCATTTACCGATTAGCTCTTGATATAAAACTGGGTCTGTCGCACCTTCAGTTCCAATCACTAAAACACGGCTTTGGGAATTCAAACCAAGTTGCTGTGAGACCTGCTCTTGTGAACGGCTAATGACTGCAGCAGCCAAGCCAGGAACAGCCGACTCTCCAGCCTCTATCATAGGATCACCTTGAAACCCTTCAGCTAATAGACGCATTGTTTGTGGTATAGCATCTTCGCTCAGGGTCATAAAATCATCTACGCCACTTTCCAAAATTGTCCACGCTAGCGCCGACACTTCACCACAAGCCAAGCCTGCCATTAACGTTTCTAAATCACCATGAACGACAACAGGTTTTCCCGCCTGAGCACTTTGCTGCAAACAATTAGCTTTTTCTGGCTCTACAATCACAAATCGTGGACGGTCTTCGCCCCAAAGCTCCCAAAAGTAACCGCATACTGCAGATGCTAGGCCTCCTACCCCTCCTTGCACAAATACATGAGTTGGAATTTCACCGTCAAGCTGCTCAACAATTTCAGCAATCATTGCGGTATAACCTAACGCGACATCCTTCGGAACGTCCATATACCCTTCATAAGAGGTATCTGAAACAATGACACGATCATAGGCCTTCGCCTCACTATCAGCCATTTTAACTGACTCGTCATAATTACCACTAATACGAATGACGTTAGCGCCGAAAGCCTCCATCGCTTGTTTCCTACCTTCAGAGACATCGCGGTGGATGTAAATAACACAGCCACAACCAAACATTTGCGAACCCCATGCGACAGAACGTCCGTGGTTACCATCGGTGGCGCAACTCACCACAATTTCGGCCACTTCCGCTTGCCACTTCCCTGCCAATAAATCGGTAATTGTGGGCTTTTGTCCGTACCGTTTTTGCATAACCTGCTGCAGTTGTTTTGCCACTGCATAAGCGCCACCTAACGCTTTAAAGCTTTTTAGTCCAAAGCGACTAGACTCATCTTTGTACCATATATGCGCTAAGCCAGAAGCAGTTGCAAGCTGCGTTAATGAATGTAGTGGTGTTACCTTGTATTCAGGCCATAATTTAATATCAGCTATCGCTTGGGCTGCATTTTCTACATTTAAAATGGCTTTCTGCTCATCCGAATAACAATTTTTACGCTGTGCATTTGGGTTTAAATAATGTGTCAACTGGCCTTCTATGAACGACATACCTTCCTCTCTTAACTTCGAATGATGAGCAACCACGTCATTATTTCTCCTGACGTGAATACTTGCTTTGATAGAGTAAGTTTAAGCGAGGTACCTTGCGGGGAAAGTGTGTTATTACACCTTGAATTAAGGCTTTACGCAGCTTATTGGAAGTTTGTACAGAAAAAAATCAATCCGATTGTACTCACGAAGAAAACCGATACCCATGAATCGTGAACAGGTATCGGATTAAACCAGTTACCAAAATAAGATATTAATTCTTCGGGCGGATAAATGGCATGTGGCGATTTACATCTTTATAAAGTAGGTAGCGGAATGGGCCAGGGCCCCCGGCATAACAAGACTGCGGGCAGAAGGCACGTAACCACATAAAATCACCCGCTTCGACTTCAACCCAATCTTGGTTTAAGTGATACACCGCTTTGCCTTGCAAGACATACAAGCCATGCTCCATTACATGAGTTTCATCAAATGGAATAACCGATCCCGGCTGGAAAGTCACGATATTGACATGCATGTCATGACGCATGTCTTCTGGGTTAACGAAGCGTGTCGTCGCCCACCCACCATCGGTATCAGGCATCTCAATGGGATCAAGATCATTCTCATTGGTTACAAATGCTTCTGGCACTGCTAAACCATCTACAAATTGGTAAGCTTTGCGAACCCAGTGAAAACGTACAGGCTGATCGCTGTTGTTATGTACCGTCCAATCACAACCCGGAGGCAAAAAGGCATAGCCTCCCTCTGTCATATGGTGCGGTTCACCCTCAATAGTAATATCCATTTCACCCGCAACAACAAACAGAACGCCCTCTGCTGCAGAGTCTAATYCCGGACGATTAGAGCCACCATTTGGATCTATTTCGACAATGTATTGTGAAAATGTTTCAGAGAATCCACTTAATGGGCGGGCGATTACCCACATGCGCATGTTTTCCCAAAAAGGCAAAAAACTGGTCACAATATCCGTCATTACACGTTTAGGGATAACTGCATAAGCTTCAGTTAATACAGCGCGATCTGACAATAATTGTGTTTGTGGAGGAAGGCCACCTTGCGGTGAATAGTACTGACGTTTCTGGGTCATATCTTGTTGTCCTTCATACAAGAGAGTTGATTCTTTTATTTATTATTAAACACTAATCCTTAGCTACTTAACCGTAACTGGAACCATACACATACCATACACAAAAAATTAACAATTGATAATTTAAATGATTTAATTATTATCAGTGGATATACCACTAGTTAAGCAGGTAAAGCATGCAGCACACGTTAGATCCCGTATTATTGCGCAGTTTAATTGCAGTGGTTGATACCGGTAGCTTTACCCGAGCCGCTGAAAGTACGCACCTAACTCAATCAACCATTAGCCAACAAATCCGCAAACTGGAAGCGCAATTGGGGTGCGAGTTATTAATACGAAATAAGCGCTTCACCACAGTAACGGTGGAAGGTGAACGCTTTGTCGCTTATGCCCGGCGTATTTTGAACATAATGGAAGATGCAATAGCACAAACTGCAATCGTCACTGAACAGCGACCGATTAGACTTGGCGTACCAGAAGACTTTGCGACAAATGAACTAATGCCAACCTTAACTCGTTTTGCAAAAGCCTTCCCAGATGTTCGCCTTGAAGTTAACAGCGGCCTCTGTAGTGACATTTGGACTCAATTTCAAAACAATGATCTAGACCTCGCACTGGTAAAACACCGTATAGGCACCGCACAAGGCCACGCAAATTGGCTCGAACCTCTTTGTTGGATTGATGGGATACAGAGTAATAATCTTAGAAAAACAACCGTACCGCTAGTCGGCTTACCCAGTACAGGATTGTACCGCAGTGAAATGGCCCATACTTTTGATTCACTAGAAAGACACTGGAGGATGTCATATATCACCACCAGCTTATCTGGCGTAGGCTGTGCAGTGGAAGCTGGGCTAGGTATCTCGTTGTTACCAAAGCGGTTAGTCAGTAAGCAGCATTGTATTTTAGGATTGAAAGATGGCTTGCCTGACGTACCCGCCTTAGAGTTGTTACTTCATGTAGGGCAACAAAAGTCGAGTCAAACAAAGTTACTTGCAGAGTATTTAATTGAGGCTTGCGATAAAATTTTTGACCAACTATAGCGACTAATTCGAGTATTGATTAAAAATATTTTGCTGCTATTTCAGATTAAATAGCAGCTTGTTTATGCGCCTAATTGGCAATAATAAGCTGACTCTCACACTGATTAATTTTTTGCTCAACAATGCGCTTTAATTCCAACGCTAATTGCAGTGTTGTCGGATCCATATTCTTTTCTAATGGCAAAATAATCTGTAATTTAAATTCAATCGGCTCCTCAAGGGGCCTGACAACTATATCCAATTGCTGTTGAGCATCCATTGCCGACACGGCATTAAGCACCGAAATACCTGTACCACCAGCTACAAGCCTTACCGCAATATCACTTAATGATACCGTCCAGATTTTTTCAGGCTTTATCTTTATTTCATTCAAACGACTAATGATAACAGCCCTGATACTCTCTTCTGGCTCGCCAACTATTAAGGTCTCACCTTTCAAGTCTTGTAGACTGATCATTGGCTTTTCAGACAAGGGGTGATGCTTTGGCAAAATACACACCCCGGGTATGGAATAAAAATAGCTTCGATAGCGGGCATCCTGCTGTGTTGATGAGGTAATCGCAAAATCAAACCGTTCAGCCGCCATATCCGTCAGTATTTGATCTGAGCGGTAAGAATACAAACTCATTTCCAAATCAGGGTATTGCTCTGCCAGCAAGGTTGCCGCCATTGGTAACGTGCTCGTCGCAAAAGAAGGCATACTGACAATACGCAGTTGCCCGGCAGCAGTGCCTTTGATCTTATCTGCAAATAGCTTTAAATGATTCAAACCGACATATACACGCTCTACTTCGTTATAAAACAACGTACCATGCCGTGTGGGTAACAAACGGTTATTAACCCTTTCAAACAGGTTAAAACCTAACCGCTCTTCCAACTGCTTAATCAAGCGACTCACTGCCGGTTGTGAAATTAGCATTTTTTCAGCAGCCTCAGTGGCACTTCTGGTTTTCATTACCCAAGTGAAAGCTTCAATTTGGCTGTCGGTAAAACCACGATATGCCATAACATTTCCTTATAGCTTTATAATAACAAGTCATTATCCCTCCGAAAGCCACCTATATTAAAGTGAAATCAATTCAAAGGATGCTCACCAACCATAACAAACTATTATACTAGGAAGCGAAATGATAGAAGCAATACAACAGAACAACGAGATCTTTACGCTATGGCGCAGAGACATTCATCAACATCCAGAGCTTGGCTTTGAGGAAAACCGAACTGCGGCCTTCATTGCCAACAAACTAACCGAATGGGGGTTCGATGAGGTTCACACAGGTATTGCTTCAACAGGTGTCGTTGGTGTATTGAACGGCAGTTATGACTCCGAGATCGCTATCGGTCTTAGAGCCGACATGGATGCCTTAGCCATGAATGAGCATAATCAATTTGATCACGCTTCAGTTCATGACGGAAAAATGCACGGCTGTGGACACGATGGGCACACCACAATGTTGCTAGCAACAGCGTGGTATCTCGCCCAAAGGCGTGAATTTTCCGGCACAGTGTATTTTATATTCCAGCCAGCAGAAGAAGGCTTAGGTGGCGCCAAAGTCATGGTCGACGAAGGGCTATTCAAGCGCTTTCCGTGCCAACGGATCTATGGCATGCATAATATGCCAGGTATTCCCCAAGGCGAATTTTGGCTCAAGGAAGGGGCGATTCTGGCAAGCTCTGATCGCTTCGAAATTACGATCACGGGTAAAGGTGGGCATGGGGCAATGCCAGAATCAGCCATAGATCCATCCGTGATCATGAGTCAAATCGTTCTATCGGCCCAGACAATAATCAGCCGTAACACTTCTTCTCTCGACTCAGCCGTTCTTTCGTTCACTGATTTGCACGCAGGTAATGGCACCTTCAATGTCATACCTGCAACGGCTGAGATGAAAGGCTGCCTACGTGCCTTTGATGATCAGGTTCGAACACAGTGTATCGAGCGATTGAAATCCATTGTTGAACACACCGCACTTGCCCATGGCGCCGAAGCCAGCTTTAACGTCAGGCCGGGGAGCTACCCAGCGACGGTTAATCACCCAGAAGCAACAGCTATTGCAACGAAGGTTGCTGAGAAAGTAGTGGGTAAAGGCAACGTCAACCCTAACTGTACGCCGCTATCGGGCAGCGAAGACTTTTCTTTCATGGCACAGCATGTACCCGCCTGTTACTTATTACTTGGTAACGGTGCACATGGCGACAAAGGTGGCGTATGTGTCCATAACCCTAGCTACGACTTTAATGATGAGATTATCCCTGTTGGCGCTTCATTCTTTGTCAAAATAGTTCAGGAAGAGCTGAAAATCGGCTGATTTAAATTCTAGGCGCATTCATACTAGAAGCGACATTCTGCCCTGTTAAGTTGGACGAGTACTACAACCAAACATACTCACAAAGCGTTGGCACAAAGCCGAACGAATAGAATCGACGTTAATTTAACGCTATAAGTAACAAGCGCTATTAGCCCGAGTGCATATTCTCGGGCTACTCAAAGCGTCTCGCGTAGAGTCTTATCTGCTATCCCCTAAGACGTCCTCCTTCACTACCTGTCTTTTTTTGTAATAGATAATAAATAACATCTATTCCGCGTTGAATTGACACTTTAACTTCTATATCCTTGCGCAGCCCTGTGGGCACACCCTATAAATACCAAACTCGCTATCCTGCCTCCATTCTGGTATTCATATAGGTGTTCAAAGAATATGACTTATAACAACACCTCCTTAATTCGTTTACTACTTGAATCGAAAGCACTTTTACGCCTTTCTATTCCTATTATTATTACTCAACTTGCCACACAAGGCATGGGCTTTGTCGATACAACAATGGCAGGGCAAGTGAGCCCTTCTGACTTAGCCGCTATCGCTCTAGGAACAAGCTTATGGGTACCTGCAAATTTATTGTTACGTGGCGTACTCATGGCATTAACGCCCATCACTGCATTTCATCGCGGCTCTGGTGATAAAGATAAAATATCATCTGAATTATTTCAGATGGCTTGGATTGCTTTATTTGGCAGTTTAATACTGATTGTTTATTTGAACTTCGGCGGAGCAATATTGAGCTTCGTGAATGTGTCGGCCGAAGTCATTCCCATCGCTAGCAATTATTTAATTGCACTCGCTTTTGGTGTTCCCGGCATCGCGTTGTTCTATACCTTGAACAGTTTTTGTGAAGGTATGAATAACACCAAGGCACCGATGTTTTTCTCTTTGCTTGGTTTAGCTATCAATATCCCAATTAACTATATTTTGATATATGGCAAATTCGGTATGCCTGCACTGGGTGCTGTTGGTAGTGGCTGGGCAACAAGCATTGTCTATTGGGCGATGTCTATTTTACTGTTTTTATACATTAGAAGGCATCATCACTATAAAAACATTATCGATTACAGCCATTTTGCACCGCATTTCTCGCCTATAGTGAAACTCGTTAAGCTAGGGCTACCAATCGGTATAAACATCGCCGTATGTGGCAGTATCTTTTCGGTCATCGCACTGCTTATTGGGCGTCTAGGTACCACCAATATTGCTTCGGCACAAATTGCCCTCAATATATCAAGCATGACCTATATGATCCCAATGAGCCTATCATTTGGTATTACCGTACGGGTTGGACATGCACTAGGCAAAAATGATGAGCTTACCGCTAAGTTTCGATCGAAAATCGGCATTGCTATTGCGGCCTTGCTCTCGATGATTTCAGCCGCTTTCTTTATATTGTTTCCAGAATGGATCACTCGCTTATACACCACAGATCCAATCATTAGCGCAACAGCGTCTTCACTGCTGTTCTACACCGCTATTTATCAGATAAGTGACGCACTCCAGACTTCATCAAATGGTGCATTAAGAGCGTATAAAGATACAAAAATCCCGATGTTCCTTGCTTGTACAGCCTACTGGGGCATCGCTTTGCCGCTTGGTATTACCTTAGGAATGACGAATTATATTGTTCCTGCAATGGGAGAAACAGGCTTTTGGATTGGCATCATTGCAGGGCTATCACTGTCCGCATTACTAATGCTACTCCGCCTGACCCAAGTGGTAAAACGTAGAGAGAGCCCAGACACTATGTTATGTGCCGCAGCAACTTAGCAGCATAAAAAGGCCACACCCTTGTTGATTTAAGACATTTAAAAAGGAGCATTTAGCTCCTTTTTCTTTGATAAAAACTAACACCAAGAATTAAACATCTTTCGCACCAAAAAACCATTAATGAAAAGGGGAGGATTAAAGATTTATCATGATGCATTTTTAAGTTAATGAGTAAAAACCACACCAAACAGTAATTGAACCGCCGCTTCACATATTACTACCTTCACACTTTGACAAGTTAGATCCCGAATAATCACGTAAAGCGTATTTTATACATGCATGCCTATCATTATTACATTCAATAATACCAATCCTTCACGCACCATAGCCATATAAACAGACTTGAAATTAGCGCTTTTTAGAGCATTTCTATTACTTACATAGAGCTCAGTAACAAACTGCCTCTTTTTCTAAAGAAATGACTAACAATTCATTGACTATGGAACATATCCACACCATGACAACAAAAGATACAACTCTGCCGCCAATAAGTTATTCTTCTTCGGCTTTTGAGCCCCAGCTTGAGAAGATGCTCGCCAGTATTCGACTCAACTTTACGCACTTAGGAGATCGAAAACCCACAATAGGGACTATTGACAATCGTTAGTACTACTGTGGATCTTCTGGCTGCTTAATCAAGCGACTCACTGCCTGTTACTTATTTCTCGGTAACGATGAGCGGGTACAAAAGTAGTATGTACCCATCCCCCCTAGCTACGACTTTAATGACGTAATTACCCCTATTGGCTCTCACTCTCTGCTAATATGCATTCTAAGTGCATTCATACAAAGGGAACGGTGTTCAGGCCTATCAACTTAAACGAGTACTACCGCTCCTATTCCCAAGGAGTTAGTACAAAGCAAAACGCATTAAATATACGCTAATCTGACGTTATAAGTAACAAACGCTATTGGCCCAAAAATAAATTTTCTGACAACTACTTTTTAATCGCGGCTTTATAACATCTCACATGGAGTGTTACCTATCTATTCCCCCCATGAGACGTTCTCCTTCACTAGCTGTCTTTTTTGTAATCGATAATGAATAACATCTATATTCTTTCCAAACCTTGTGGGGCACACCCTGTAAATACCAAACTCGCTATCCTGCCTTATGATGAAAACCTTCGTTACCTATTCATCAACATCAAATCAGGCATCTATAAGCAAAGCTGGATGCTAAAGCGTAATTCACATCAATATAGATACATTCGGACTACAACCATGTGTAGCTGTCGCATTACAAAAAGAGATTATAGAGCTTCGGTAATCACTTAATACATCTAGTTGTGCAATACGCTTATGAAGTAGTGTTTGCTTTGCTTCCATCAATTGAAGTTTTGTAATAGTACCGAAATCAGCCTGTACTTTATAAAGCTCTAGTCTATCAAATTCCAGCTTCAACTCTCGTTCGAACAACTTAATCTTTTTTATAGAATTCTGTACTTCTAGGAAACTAACATTAACCTCATTTAAAGCTACATTCATAGACTCTTCGAACTCAACTATTGAACTATAAAGTTTCTTATCCTGGATCACACGTCTAACTTCAAGTTTATTCCAGTTTAAAAAAGGAAAAGACAAAGAAGCACTTAGTATACCCACCGGGTTCATCAAAATATCACTAAAATAATTTCGGCCTGATGAAGAAGCAAGGTTGACATTTAAATCAGGATAATAATTAATATTTTCAATTTCACTTAGATAAAACTGTTGGTAAACTTTCAACTCGGCTTGTATTATGTCAGGTCTAGAGGCGATAAACTTATAGCCAACAGGTCTAATTAGACTAGGCCAATTAATCAGCTCCATGCTTTTCTTTTTGACAACGGAACTACTCACAAATTTCTCACCAGACAAAAGAGTCAAATCACTAATAGTTTTACTTTTTTGCATTTTAAGAGTGAAAAGTTTCGAATCAATGGCCGCAATCATATTAGTTACTTTTTTTTCCTCTAAAGGAAGCACTACACCATGCTGAATACTAACTTCTATAATTTTCATTCGAGCGATAAGGAATTTTTGTTCTTCAAGGTATAGCTCAATACTATGATTAATGGATAGCAAATCAAAATACAAACTCACGCTTTTAGAAATYGACATAATCTCTAGTGTTCTAGAGTTTTGTCCAATAATTTCAGCGTCATACTCAGAGACTTTAATTCTATTTTTAAATTTACCATATAAATCGAACGCGTAGCTAGAACTGATACTAAATGAGTTACTTTCCATAAATTTCGAATTTTTATCTAACTCTTTAGAAACTGATGAATTTATATCTATGTTACTTGAAACACCGTAACTTAATTCATTTTCAGAAATATTGAGTAAAGCAATTTCGTACGCAACTGTTGAAGACTTTATTTCTCTATTATACTCACGTACCTTATCAATAAGAATATTTAAATCCTCATTTTTAAACCCTTCCCACCATTCATATATAATCATTTCCCTCTCATCATACGGCCTTAATATTTTCATCGTTTGATGAGTAAGATCCGTATCATCAACCGATACACAACCACCAATAATAAAAAATAACAATAACAATAACTTCATCTTTCAAGTGCTTTAAGTGGAGGTAATCGTGAAGCTTTATGAGCAGGTAAATAACCAAAAAGCACACCACATAACATTGACGATACTAATCCTACAATAAGAGAGCTTAGAGAAAATAGTACATTCACATCTGAGATTATATTATCAGTAATTTTGATCAAAACAACTGATAAAACAGTACCTAATATTCCACCAATTAAAGTTAAAAAAAGTGCTTCCACTAAAAACTGCTCAAGAATGTCTGACCTATTACCACCAACAGCTAGCCTAATTCCAATTTCACTGTACCTCTCGGATACTGAGCTAAGCATGACATTCATTATTCCTATCCCTCCTACAGATAGTGAAATAAAACCAATTAATACAATAAACATCGACAACCGATTTGTCGTACTATTCACCATCTCCATATAATCAAAATTTGAAGATACGAATATATTCTGTTCAGGGTAGCGTTTTTTTAAATATCCCTCTAAACTATTAGCACCTAATTTTTTATTAAAATTATCCGATAGTTTCACCTCTAGTCTTGTTATAATAAGTGATTTATCTAATCTAGAAGAAAAAATCGTATAAGGTGTAAAAGCATTGAATGAAGTATCGAAGCCAGAATTTACTTTTTTTGTTACACCAATGACTTTCAGAACAGTATTATTAAAGTAGATAAACTGCCCTAAAGCATTTTTATTTCCGAAAAGGTACTCTTTATAACTATTACTAAGAATAACAACTGGTGAACCATTAATAACATCAACTTCAGAAAAATATCTCCCGCTAAGTAGAGTCATGTTCCCCATATCAAAATAGTCACTTGAGACCCCAAAATATTCAATACTACGTGGGCTAGTTTCATAGTCTGATTCTGACATATATGGAGAAACTAAAGATACGAAAGGTAAGCGCTGTATACTCTCTATATCCTTGTCGGTAAATCCAAAATCACCAGAAGAAATATCTGAGTAAACCTTTAAAGTAGTTGTATTTAAAGATTTTAATTCTTCAATAATAGCATCACTAATACTATTACCAATAGAAACTGTAGCAACTACAGTAGAAATCCCCACAATAATTCCAAACATACTTAARAATAAAYTTAATCTATTAAATGAAAACACACGCCGTGTATTTTTAAGTATGTCACTCAATMTTTGGATTCTAGGCTTTCGTTGATTAACCGTCCATTTTTTTTCTACTAAGATCTCACTCTCACTCTCACTCTCACTCTCACTCTCATAATCGTATCTTAAAGATCTTACACAACCATCTTTTACTTCAATAATTCGATCACACTGTTCTGCTAACTCCATATTATGGGTTACCATTATTATCGTTTTTCCCTCTTTGTTTAATCCTTTCAACATGTTAATAACTTCTTTTGCATTTTGGCTATCTAGAGCCCCAGTAGGCTCATCAGCTAAAATTACATCAGGGTTGTTAATCAACGCGCGTGCTATACTGACACGTTGCTGTTGTCCACCAGACATATGGCTTGGTAAACTTTCTTGTATAGAATTTATACCAAGTTTTTCTAAATAATACCTTGTCTGTAATAATCGTACATCAGGAGATGTGTCGTTATACAAAGCTGGCATTTCAACATTTTGGAATGCTGTTAGGTATGGAATAAGATGATATTTTTGAAAAACAAAACCGAACAATTGATTTCTAATTGTAGATAATGAGCTATATGATTCATTATCCATTTTTTTGCTAGAAAGAATATACTCGCCTGACGATGGAACATCTAAACACCCTATTATGTTCAAGAGTGTTGACTTACCAGAACCAGAATGACCGACAATTGCAACAAACTCTCCTTTAGATATTGATAAGTCAACGGAACTTAAAGCAGTGAATTCTTCATCACCATCCAAAAATAACTTTGAAATATTATTAAGTACAATAAAATCGTTTTTATTCATAACCACTAATAATCACTTTATCATCAACAAGTAAGCCATCCACCACTTCGACATCAATCCCATCACTTACACCAAAAGTAACTTCACGCGATATTATTCGATTATCCTCAGTCAAGACATTAACAATCCCAGATCCTCCATTAATATAATCACCTTCAGTAACGTACTGAATTGGTATTACCGTTGCGTCTTTTTTTATAGTGCTAATAATAGATGCCTTAACACTAATTCCTAGAATTAAACCATTCGTATATTTATGTTCTTTTATAGGAAAGTAAACATTATAATAAGTTGATTTTGTATGATTTATGTTTGGGAGAACATCTATATATTCTATTTTTGAACGGTATACCTTTGATCGATTTCCTAAAAAATAGTATTCGACATCCATTCCCTTTATAATTTTTGGAAAATCTATTTCAGATACGAGTAACTTTACCAATAAGTTATTTGTATCAGCTATTTTCAAAATTGGACTCACATTCTGAGTTGATACAAGTGTCTGCCCTTTTTCTTTCATGATAGACACTACTGTACCTTCAATTGCAGAATGTAACTTTGTGTATTCTAACTGAGCTTTTTTTGTACTTACTCCAACCTTTGCCACATCGCGCTCATATTTACTGGTAACAAGTGCGTGTCTAGCTCTTATAACTTCAATTGTTTTTTCATCTACCATTACTTGAGTAGCGGCTTCTTTTATATACATTCCGTGTACACGCTCATATTCCTGTATAACGTATTGCAACAATTGATCCATCAGATCGACATTTGAATTCAAACGTGACAATTCATTTTCAGCATTTTTCAATTCGTTCATCGCTAGAGTCGGATCAATTTCTATGAGTAGCTCTCCTAACGATACCTCATCACCGATTGATACATGAATCTCTTGAATTACACCAGATACCTGAGCACCTACCTCAACCATACGACCCGATTCGATAATCCCCTTCGAGTCAATTGATTGAACCATGGTCGCTATGCGAGGTTTGATATATTCGATATTAGTTCCACTTTCATCTGGCAAAGCGTTTTTATTTAAAAACGCCTTACCTATATATAACGAAAAAAATACAAACGCTATTAGTACAAACTTCATAGCTGTCATATGAAACCTCGTAACAAACTGACTTTTCAAAATAATTCAACATGTGTATCAAAATCATTAATTAAAGAACAATCATGAATCGTACATATAATGGTCTTATTCAATTGTTGAATTTTTTTAAGTAAAGCTTTCGAGGTTGACGAGTCAAGGTTACTAAAAGGTTCATCAAGTAATAAAACCGGCTTATTTGAAATCAAACTGCGACATAACAAAATACGCTGCTTTTCACCAGCAGAGAAAGGATGCATACTATCATCGACAAGTGAGTAAATACCATGGGGTTGTTCATCAATGAAACTCGTTAATCCCAGATGTTCGATTAAACTTAGAACCTTACGTTCATCAACCTCAGGGTTCTTCATTATAATATTGTCAAAAATACTACCAGTAAAAAAATGTTGTTCGGATGAGTGGAAATAACACAGCCCATTCAATTGGGTTAAATCCATTTTTCGTTGGTCAACATATATATCACCAAATGCCGGTTCTGAATAAAAACCAGAAAGTGTTTTCAACAAGCTACTTTTACCTATACCACTTTTGCCTATAATTGCTATCGAGTGCATTTTCTTAATTGTAAAGTTTGGGAACTGGATAATATGGTATCCGCTATTATTTCTATACTTTACACCCAATTTATTAACTGCTATTTCATTTTTGAAATTGGCATTCAATGGAATAATTGTATCAGTATTAAATTTTAAAAAATCTTCCGCACGTTGAGAAGCTGAATCTAACTCACCAAAGCTTATTAATATATCTAAAATCTCAGTAACAGCATCGTTCACAAATTGGCGTATAAATAAGAAAACAAAGACCATATTAATAGCAATTTCTTTATCACTCAATAATAATAACGCAACATAATATACAACCACCAATTCGAGCAGTGTAATAACTTGGCTAATAGAAGAGTAAAAAAACATTTTCGTAGTTTCAAATCTATTAAAACTTGCGATATCTTTCAATTTCCCCTCAAAACCACGAATAAAATTATCTTTTTCACCAGAGGTTTTTATGCTAAGGGCAGTTAAGTAAGACTCTAAAAGATACTTATCTGATTTTTCAGATAATTCCATGCCCATTGKTTGAAATATTTTATTCTTATGTCTAATATATATAGATACCGTTGTTCTTAAT
>NZ_JAKJSI010000024.1:0-131482 GCF_050336695.1 Photobacterium minamisatsumaniensis
AATCTAGGTTCAATGGTAATGACAAAATAATTATATATTAAATGGCTTCACACAACAGGAAAAAAGATTAAATGTAAATAACATGCTTAAATAGCATTTAAAAATCAACACTATTTAATTCAACTAGAATTTATAATGCTGATTTAATACTGTTTATAACTACGGGTTAATTGTATACTTTACGAAATCAACATCCTTATTACCATTTCCATCATTCACTTTTAATGAGAATTTCACTTTAACTGGTTCAGCGATATTTTTATTTAATTTTAATTTCACAAAATCACTATTCAAATCATTTTCTATCACTTTAAAATCGTTAATATCAATAATATTCGGTTCAGATTTTTTTAGTTTCCACTTAAATGTTAAATGATCACCATCTGGGTCTAATGATTTACGTCCATTCAATTTTATTTTCTCATTTTGATAAACTTCCACATTTTTACCAGCATTAGCAACAGGTGCAACATTTTCAACTTCTGACAAGTAATCAACTTCTACTGCATATTTATCACCTTTTGTATATATTTTATTATTAGATAGTCTACTTCCATCATAAGAAACAACTCCATTACTTAATACTCCGATAGCAATAAAATCAGRAGTAATTTTATTTTTTAATTCTTTCGCCCACACATTATTTAGTCTATTAGATTCATTTATAACAATTTTTTCTTTGAGGACTTCTATATCCGTTGTAGTATCGAAAACCCTTACTAAAATAGTATCATCAACCTCAGGTTCATATAGAGGTTCTATATAATATTCTTTATATATTGTGTAATTAGCATTATTGTCGTTGTTTCCAAAATTTAAATCACTACAATTATAGAAGCCTTCTCCAGCGCTATCAATTCTTTGCCATCTGGTTACAAGCACCGCATCTCCGCTTCTATCTGTAGGAAGTACAACATTCATCTTATAACGGCTATTTACAACTGGTACGTTTTCTTCTGTGTGTATAAGCTCTAAATCATCCCATACCACTGAGTCTTTCGATTTATCGAAACCAGGCTTTGTCAGGTATAGTTCCCAATAACTTGGATTATGAGATGCTGTTGCATAAAACGAATAATTTAAAGTTTCACCAGATTCAACCTGTGTTTGCTTCCAATGTTCAGAAGGTAAATCGATACCACTTCTTGCTGAGCTACCTCCAGCACATATTAGCCCATCTCTAACAACATCTTTTACATTTTCAATGTTTCTGTATCCATAAACATTCGCACTATATTGGTGGAATTGCGAAGTAATTTCACTTACGCCACTTGTTGCAATTGCTTGTCTGCATGCAAGGTTGGGAATACCGGAACCATCAGCCGGCCACCACAGTCCAGGCTGGCTCTTACAGAAACTTTGCCTAGCTATTGGCACCTCAACAGCTCCATGACTGTATGCATTCGTTATGATTAAAGTAGGTATGGTAAGCATTATATATGTTAAATACTTTATTTTCATGATATCAAACACTCCTTATTAATAGTTAAATTAATATACCACTTGTAACGATATAGACTTCGAACACATTCTAAAAAATATTATACTGACACTTTTATTTATATTGAATAGTCTCGATACTCTGGCGGGCTACACCTTAATTGCAATAATCAAAGTTATATCAATATCGGTAAGAACAAGTTAAAGTCATGATTTCATTGTTAAAGATATTATTTTACAATYTCATGACAATCATACAAATAAACATTATATTATTTAATTATGATTACTTTATACTTAAACAAACAGTCAGACGAGTTAATCGTAGATGATAAGATCTTAACCTTTAATAATCAGGAACTAAGAATACTTGAGCTTTTATCTGATTCATCAAAAAACAATGTTATAAGCAACGACTTTATTCTGAGCGAATGCTGGGGAGATTCTCACGTGAGTGTAAATTCTGTTTTTGTAACTATAAACAATATCCGAAAATCATTAAGAAACGTCGGATATCAAGATGTTATAAGTAACATCAGAGGTAAGGGGTATTACCTAGATGGAAAGTATTCAATTGATGTAAAGACACCTTTAATCGGAAATCAAGAGACAAGAAACACTCTATCATCTGCGTATGCTAACCAAGCCATAAAAATAAACTTTAACAGAGTGATTACATGCATAATTTCAAATTTATTTTTAGTTTTTTTACTCTATCTTACACTGAAACATATCGCTTTTTTGTAAAAACACTTCTGTTTATTATTACCATTAATGCCATTGTATTATTTTATGCCCATATACAGTCTTGGAGTTGTAATAAGTTTACAGAGATGAGTTACAATGAGTTTATTGTTAAGCATACTTGTAATAATGGTTTTTTCAAAACTATTGTAAAACATAATAATATTAATATAGGTTATTCAAGAGGTGTCTTATTTAAATATAAAGACACCTACATAACAATAAAAAGTCATTTTGAAATTTATAACAAAAACCATGATGACATTTTATTATCATGGTCTAACTTTATAATAAAGAGTCAAAGGAATAATAAAACAATAATAAATTCATTATCGAGTCCTACACTACAAAAAGGTCTTATCATAAATGAACAACAACCATTACTGAAGTAATTAAATGCTCACACACTTAACTATATAACCTGATAGTATAATTACAACCAATATTTAAGTGATAATATTACGCTATGGCTATCAAAAGACCCTATAGTATCTTCATTACCAATATCATTTATAAATCGATAGCCAACGGTTGTACTCAATCGATCATTTAAAATATATTCTCCACCAAAGTCTAAGACAGGTGAAATACCTTTGTCACTATCTCGGAGACTAGAAGCATGTTTATCTATTGACCAAAAAGACATACCAACGCCGCTATATAAAGACCAATCATGAGAAAGCCTATGACTATATCGAATAGTGCTATATTGTAACCAACCATCAACTTCAATTCCGTTTCCTTTTAGGTTACCGAGTGACTGTAGCCCTATATTCCAATTCCATCTTTCATCAAACTTATAACCCCCAAATACACCATAAACATATGACGATGCCTCACCACCATTTGATTGTTGATATCCTAGATCAACACCAATGTTCCCCTCATTTTGGACATGTGCATTAGCTTGTAAAGCAAGGAAGAAATAACTCAAAACAATCAAATGCTTATATCGATTATTTCCCATTTTTATTACCCTCTTGAACGCAAATAGGTGACAGCCTTAAAACAACAATATCATCAACTAGCTTCCCCTCATATAGATCATAAATCGATGCACCTCCATTTCCATTTTCATAAAAAATCCATTTTGGTTCATAAGACCATCCATATACATCATATAACTTGTATTGAATGTTATAGTTTAATGGATCGATTCCAAAATCATGCAGAATTTGAAGTTCATCCAACTTTGGTACCCGCATTCCATGATTAGTACAATAAACATACTGGTCTGCAAATGGCATACCCACTAACGCTTCATTAATATCAGACCACGTTGTCATCATATACATTTCATCATCTTCTTGATGATCTATAGAACTTGATTCCCAAGCAAAGTAATAATCTTCATCTACATTATGATTAACTTTTGGGTCAAAAAAATCTGGAGGGCATGAAAATGAAAGATCATACTCCTCGACATAAATATAGTCAGTGCTGCATCCCCTAGCATCTGAGTTAATCACTACACTGAAAGGCTCTAATTTATATTTATCGATATCAGAGAGCGTCGCATTAACAATAACATCTCCGGGTTCGAGCGCTCTGAAAAATGGCCGATGATAGTCATCATAAATAACGATAGCTTCATCGCCTATAACCTCAAAATCCACACGTGATGTTACATCAATATTAGTTTCAATATCATCAGCTGAGTATGTTAATGTTGCAAATAATTTTCGGTATCCTCGGTTAGCTATAAAATTTTTAGTACTAGGATCAAAAAAGTGAACTTTTAATACAGGAACTACAGTCGGTGGCGGCTCAGTCGGTGGCGGCTCAGTCGGTGGCGGCTCAGAAATATCAAAGAGCCCTTCAGAATTGCAACCAGCCATTATTGTCACTACTAAAAAGAATATTATTTTTCTCATCACAATTACATTAATATATGTCAATTAATAAGTGGCTCTACGTCTTGTAGAACCACTTCAGAATTATACAATGTTATAACGGTTATTTAGCGCAACTAAAATAACCGTTATAACTGCTAACATCTGCTGCTGAAATCGAGTTTAAATCATCGATTAGGAAAGTATCATGCCATGTAATACCAGGAATAGGCAATGGCCCATCGACGTCATCACCAGTCCAATACCTTGTTTTAACAGGCATATTATCGAGATTCTCAGGCAATACACTCGCCCCTTGAGCTTGAGCAACAGTGATCGGTTTAAAGTCAGGACCAATTGCTGCACAGTATTGTTTAAATAAATTCGTTTCACCCTTCTTCAATACTGAAGAAGCGTACGTTACACCCCCTACGTCTTCAGTGTAAGTCGGTTGCTCTTTAAAGAGCTGTGAATATAGCTCTACTGTTGGAGGACCAACCCAATTTACTGGATCTACTGGGTTTTTAACAATTTTAACATCACATTCATTACGCTCTATGTTATTTACAGTGGCTTCGCTACCATGAGTAATCATGTAGATTCCACATAATTTCACAAATTCAGTTGTGGCACCAATCTGAAGATCTACAATTGACTCGATACCCTTACTTTCATCTTCATTTATATCATGTACGAAGCTTTTAAATTGAATAAATGATGAAAGCATTGTTCCTTTTTCATCATAAAGAACAGTATATGCAGCAGTTACCTTTGGTATATCAATTTCAGGAAGGTCGCCGATATCTCCGTCATAAATATTCGTTACTATTACTTCAACATCTGTAGATAAAAGATTACCACCGATAATTACTTCTTCTGTAGAGATTTTATCTTCAAGTGTCCATAAATCAAGAACGCTAGCTGCCTGAGTTGCAGATGCAACATTTGTTGTCAACAAACCAGCGACAAGTGTCGCTAAAAGTGTCAGTTTTTTATTAAATAACATAATACTTCCGTTTTATTAATTGTTTTGATGTGATTCTGAAATAACTTCAATCGAATTAGAACAATCTGCTTCTAAACAAAGTCTGATTTTTTTACCGGCATCAGAGCTTTTAGTAATGTAACCTACGCCTGTCCCTACTTTATTATTATTTTCGTCAAACCAAATGTAATTATTCACATTTCCGTCTTGATCATAGTGAAAGATGGGATCTTTCGCATCAGTTGCAACAATTGGCTGATTAACATTCACAGCTAATGAGTCACCATCAAGAGCTGTTAATTCCAAAGCATGCGCCGTATTTACGGCCATACACCCTGCTACAATTGTCGTTAAGAAAGTAATTTTTTTATAAAAACTCATATTTTTTTAATTCCTGTGTCTTTAATCTTTTTTTAATTAAACGTATAAATAAACGTAGAAAGCAAATTAGATCACCTAATCGCTTCGCCAAATAACATACTGGATAATCAAGCAACCACAGACTAACTTAATCTAACTTAATCTAACTTAACCTAACTTAATCTAACTTAATCTAACTTAAGCTAACCTGAGCATGATGGTTGGTAATATTAGTTCGAAAAAAAACAATTAATACAGATGTTAAATCTGATATTTAAAAAATGAAAATTATAAAGCTTACCGATCAATTAAAGAGTAGATATTACAACAGCGTCTCCCCTATTGCTTATACGGCTATTTATCAGATAAGTGATGCACTTCGGATTTCATCAAATGGTGCATTAAGGACATATAAAGATCCAAAACTCCGATGTTCCTTACTTGCACAGCCTACTGGGGCATCGCTTTGCCGCTTGGTATTACCTTAGGAATGACGAATTATATTGTTCCTGCAATGGGAGAAACAGGCTTTTGGATTGGCATTATTGCAGGGTTATCACTGTCCGCAATACTGATGCTACTGCGCCTGACCCAAGTGGTAAAACGCAGAGAGAGCCCGGACACTATGTTATGCGCCGCAGCAACTTAACAGCACTAAAAGTGCTACACCCTGTTGATTTAAGACATTTAAAAAGGAGCATTTAGCTCCTTTTTCTTTATCTACAATTCGTTTGGTTAGAAGTGCAATTTAACGCCTACACCAAAGCCATTATTACCAAATGCCGTTGGATTTGCGTACTCGTCTTTAGACTCCCAAATAACTGATACATAAGGAGAGAAGTTCTTAAACCCTTTATACTCACCCATCAATTCAGCTTCACCAAATTCACCTTTATGCCCTATATCCTTCAAGGCTGACCGAGTTGAATTTTTCACAAAGTTAAAATGCGCAGCGCGGAGATTTATATCCCAGTTCTCGGATCTATAACCCAGTACCAAATCTTTACGGTCTACATTCGTTGCGCCGTAAGTAATACGATCCAGCTTGTTAGACATTCCACGATCAAATCTATACATCGCAAAGGCATATAAGCCATTTCCATGGTTATACATCCCAGCAAAACCTGCTTTTAGCATTGAGCGGTAGCCATCATCAAATTGGTATTTGGCTACGGGACCGAAAGCCAATTTTTTATTAACCGGAAAAAAGTACATAAATCCCGGAGCAAAAAAAGACTCTACATCATTTAAGTCTGCAAAATCCCCGTCAATAGGGAAAAAACCATTCTCACTAAGGTCTTTGGACCAACTATGGTATTCAAGCGTGCTCAGTAACAAGCCTGGGCCGACTTTACCGAAGTTGCTGGTTAATTCCATATAATTGCGGCTGAAGTGGCCTCGATGTTCTGAAACAATTTTCAGATCATGAGATGCCATAGGCTCTGTATTTAAAGCCCAAGCATTCGTTGCCGACAGTAACCCAGCAATAATTAACGTTTTATGTTTCATTGTTTGTCTCACCAATTTTATCGGCTCAGGTGAAATCCTGAGCTCTTTTTATCATGATGAAATGCCCACTTCTTCTCGGCATTTTACATATTGATATTGGTGTGGATTAAAACAATTTACTTGGATAATTTCTTTGCATTGCACGTCCAATACTTTGCCCTTTACGCCATGATATCTGGTGTTTGATGTTGATCATACTCTTGACATTAACAACATATATACAACCAAGTTCATCTGGCTGAGCTTTTTAATTTCAATTCAAAGCTAAACATATATCGCATTAAACCAAAGGGGAAAATCACGATGGCATTAAATGGTAAAAATAACCCAAAATATTGAATTACATTGCTAACCCTAGTTATTCAATGGAAAGTTAAAATGAAAAACTCAATCGTAGCTGCAGCCCTCATCACCCTGTTTAATTCCGCTCCTGTCTATGCCGATGTGTTTGGTGATGCAGCCAAACTGGGTGCTAATGCAGGTGCCATGCAGTTTTGTAAGCGATTAGATAGAGAGAATGAAGGAAAGTATGATCTTCTTGGCTTACGCACAATGGGAGAGTTTGACGACCTCAGTAGCCGCGATCGAGCCAAGGCACTGATATACAGAGAGAAGGCTGAAGAGAGAGGCATTTACCTAAACAACCCGCTAGACAAATCACGTTGCAAAAAGCTACGACGTACAATGCACCTGGCTTTGTAGCGTTCAATATTTAGCAAGATCCTTCATAGCCTCCACATGGAGGCTTTTTACCGTCGCGATAATATACAAAAGCCGCCTAAATTCAGGCGGCTTATAAAGAGTACATGAAACGAAGCTTACCCTTGGCGGGTATCTTTGAATATGTCTCCTCCTTTGATCACAACTTTAATATTGTCTGGGTTGGCGAGAATATCAAGATCGCTAACGGGGTTTCCTTGTACGAAGAGCATATCGGCAAATGCACCAGGGCGTAATACCCCAAGATCAGCACCTGGGTAAGGGTCTAACAGCCCTGAGAGCTTCAACAATTCAGCCGTATCAGATGTCGCTTGCTTGATCCCGGTAAAAGAGCCGAAATATTTCTTACGTGCCGAAAATTCCATATTTTGCTTCGCATGTACTTCTGGTTTTCCGACCAAATCAGTACCAAATGCGCACTTCAAACCATATTTATCCACCAGCTCTGCTTGTTTAAGTAAACCTTTACCAACGCGTTCAGTCTTCTGATATAAGATTTCACTGCCAAGCGGAATTTTACGGTTAGCAATCAGTTCTGCCGTCGCATACTGAGGCACAACCCATACATCTTTATCGAGGCACATACTGGCAACTTCATCATCCATAAACGTGCCATGCTCAATCGACTTTACGCCTTCTTCTATCGCAATTTTCATCGCGGGTTGAGCATGGATGTGGCTACAAACGTACGATCCGTAATTGGTAACAGTCTCTACAATCGCACGTAATTCATCACGGGTATATTGAATGGTATCAAGGGGATCAAATAACGATGACGCACCGCCACCGCCGAAAATTTTGATCTGTGAAGCCCCTTTAAAAATCTGATCTCGAGTTCGCTTAAGGCACTCTGGTACCCCGTCAGCCAAGACAAGATGCTGTTGGCGCATAAAGCTAGAATCTTCAATTCCACGGTTGAAATTTGAGCGCTGGGCTCGGTTCTGTCGATAGTCAGCATGACCACATGTTTGTGATATACCAGCGTAGCTAGGGTAAATTCTTGGCCCCGCAATAAAGCCATTATCAATGCTCTGCTTCAAGCCATAACAGTTACTGCCTACATCTCGAACTGTAGTAAAACCACGCTCTAGCATTCCTTTAGCAATAACGGTTGAGCGAATTGCCACCTCTTCCTCTGTCATCAAATCAATCGCATCGAAGGTGTCTGACAAAGCAATATGGGTATGGGCATCTATCAATCCGGGGATTACCGTATAACCATCAGCATCAATGATCTTATCAACGTCATCGACAGCAACTTCATACTGATAAATATGACGAATAATCCCATCCTCTACCAATACACTGCAATCATGACGCAGCGGCTCATTGATCCCATCGAACAGTGACACATTCTTAATTAGCACTTTCATTTTAACTCTCCCTTACCTCGGAAATATGAACAAGCGTTAGCGATGTTGGTCGCAAACCATTAATTACTCGCTAACAACGTCAGCTTGTTTGCTTTCATGGCTAGGATTTTCGAGGTGATAACGATTAAGTTCGATGGCGTAGGCTTCGATAATTTTCTCGGCCGAGCGGTCAATATCTTGCTCATTGGTATGGCAGCTCAATACTGAAAACAGCATCGTCTTGAGCCCTTTATAACCCGAAGTTGATGGATAACAGTAGCCATCTTGCTGTAAGCGATGTACCACTCGCTCGGTCAAATGATTCCGGAATGTATCATCACCAATGCCAAACTGAGCCGAGAAGCGATTCGAGATGACATCATTAAGAATGGTGATCCCCTCAATTTGCGCTAGCGTGTCTGCCATTCGCTTAGCTAAATCACAGCAGGTATCAAGATGCGCCTCTATACCGGCTTTACCCAATGTTTTAATCGCCGCATACACTGGTACGCCGCGGGCACGTCGAGAGGCGGCAATACCAAAATTAATTGCATTGCGGTCGGGTTTGGCCATTGCATCGTTGAGATAATCTCCCATGTTGCTCCCCCCCATTGCACACGCCAATGCAGCCGCATCTTTAACAATCACCATCCCGCAGTCATAAGGCATGTTGAACCATTTATGGCCATCGGTATCGATAGAGTCAGCCCTTTCAATCCCTTTTAATAAGTGTCGCTGACGCTCACTTGCAGCCGCCCATAAGCCAATGGCACCGTCGACATGCAACCAAGCATTAGGATGAGCAGCAACGCAATCTGCCAATGCTTCAAATGGGTCAAACGCACCTGAATCAATACAGCCAGCTTGCGCACAGACTAAAGTCGGGCCATCGCAACGCGATAAGATGTCAGGTAAATATTTAGGAATGATCCTCAGGTTACTATCTGTTGGAATTGTATGGATATTTTCCAACCCAATACCAATCATTGAAAGCGCACGCTTAATGGTTGAATGGATCTGATCGCTCACCACAACATGAACCCGCGGGGCATCGTAAAGGCCTTGCTTCGCCACATCCCAACCAGCCCGTTGAAGCAATGTATTACGGGCAGTGGATCAACGCGGTATAAATGGCTTCTTGTGCGCCAGAGGTAAACCCTAGCCCAGACTGCTTAGATAAGCCCAGCAGCTCAATCATCCATTCGGCGGCCGTTTCTTCGACTATTGCCATCGACGGGCTCGACACGTAATAAGGTACATTTTGATCCCAAGCACTTACCATCCAGTCTGCGGCAAGTGACACAGGAAAAGTACCGCCTATCGCGTAACCAAAAAAGCGTGGACCACCAGAGCTCATTAAACCTTGTTCAACGCTTTCGGCCAGCTGCTGAAGTACAGTATCTGGGCTGCTCGAGGAAAGTGGTAACGCACCACCGATAGCCTGTCGCAGTGATTCGGAGGTCGCCAGTTTATCGACTGGGCGATCTGGCAATGATTCTAAATAAGAGACCGAATGGTCAAACGATTGATTAAGTAATTGACGGTATTGATTAAACTGATGAGACATAACACAGTTCCTCTTCATGATTGCTATGCCGCTAAGTTACTTCGTCTTCAGTTTAATTATTTACCATTTCACGCCACCAACATATTCTAATATTCAACAACCTTACGACCAAGCAAACACCATACAATCAATAACAAAATATTATCAAAATAATAATTATTGATAATTTAATCTATACAAGGCCACGCGGTATAGTAGCGTTATCAATAATGGTTGCTGGTAGCCCATTAACACTAGTAGATTCGCTTAGCGTCACTATAGAAGGGTGCGATATGAAATTTCTCCATACGATGATCCGCGTTACTGATCTAGATAACTCAATTGAGTTCTACACCAAGATCTTGGGAATGCAGGTACTGGATCGTTTTGAAAACACAGAATATCGTTATTCGCTTGTGTTTGTTGGTTACGAAAAAAACGGGGCAACCATTGAGTTAACGTATAACTGGGATACTGACGCTTACGAACTGGGTAATGCCTTCGGCCACCTCGCACTCGGTGTTGACGATATTTATGCAGCCTGCGACAAAATCAAAGCCCAAGGTGGCAATGTAACACGTGAGCCCGGCCCAATGCTTGGCGGTACTACACATATTGCCTTCGTAAAAGATCCTGATGGCTACGCTATCGAACTTATTCAGACTAGCAAATAAGCACTGGTTGGAGAACTACCGATGAAAGATACACTATTTCAGCCAATGCGACTTGGCAACGCTTCACTTAAAAATCGTATTGTTATGCCGCCCATGACCCGCTCTCGCGCTAGTCAACCAGGTAATATGGCTAATGATATGATGGCCGAGTACTACGCACAGCGTTCTGATGCTGGCCTGATTATTGCTGAAGGTACTCAGATTTCAGAAATGGGCCAAGGTTACGCTTGGACACCGGGTATTTATTCTCACGAGCAAATCGCTGGCTGGAAAAAAGTGACAGATGCAGTACACGCAAAAGACGGCGTAATTTATGCCCAGCTTTGGCATGTTGGCCGTGTAACCCACCCTGCGAACATTGGTGGTCAGCAGCCTATTTCGTCTTCAGCGCTAAAAGCGGAAAACGTTAAAGTCTTTATTGATGATGGTAGCAATGCCCCAGGTTTTGTCGATGTTGTTGAACCTCGTGAGATGACCAAAGACGATATTAAGCATGTTATTTCCGAATATCGACAAGCCGCGTTGAATGCAATTGAAGCGGGTTTTGATGGCATCGAGCTACACGCAGCAAACGGCTACCTTGTTAACCAGTTTATCGATTCAGAAGCCAATAACCGTACCGATGAGTACGGTGGCTCAATCGAAAACCGCTTACGCTTCTTAAGTGAAGTGGTAGAGGCTATGACTGATGCGATTGGCAGTGAACGTGTCGGTGTTCGCCTTGCTCCATTTACATCACTTAACGGCACGGTTGATAAAACACCCGTAGAAACTTACACCGCTGCGGCTGCACTTCTGAACAAACTGAAGGTGGTTTATGTTCATATTGCGGAAGTCGATTGGGATGATGCACCCGATACACCGGTAGAATTTAAGCAGGCAATTCGTGAAACATACCAAGGTACTATCATCTACGCTGGTCGTTATAATACAGAAAAAGCATCACAAGCTATCAGTGACGGTTTTGCCGATATGGTAGGCTTTGGCCGTCCATTTATCGCCAACCCTGATCTACCAAATCGTATTATGAATGACTATCCTCTCGCTGTTCATAACCCAGATACACTGTTCGGTGGCGCAGAAAAAGGCCTTGTTGACTACCCAGAGTATCAAGCAAGCTAATTGCTGTACCCTTACGTAGTAACTGACCTAGCCCTATTCACTATGAATGGGGCTATTTTATTTAATGGTTTCTGAAAAAATTACGGTATAGATAAGCCCCCTTATCATATAAAGGGGTTCTCATTAGATATTTATACAAATTAAAAGTGGTAATTTGCGATGATAACTATTTGCTGAGAGTTATCTATATCAACACCCTCTTCTTCAAAATCTTGGTGCATATACCGGTACAGGATATCAGTGCTCCAATCATTATTGATTTTGAAAGATGACCCAACTTGGAGGCCTCTAAGGAATTCCAGAGAACTCTCATCGACTATATCATTATAGCCAACCCCTAATAAAAAACCGCCACTTAAGGCTATCTTATCACTTAAATAATATAGGTAATCATAGGAAGCAAAAAACAAACTCTGTGAAAACTTATCTTTATAACTGTACGTCCCCGTCACTCTATGTTTTGACTCTATTGTCAAACCAGCGTTCAGTTGAAAAAAAGAATCTTCACCATTTAAAGAACTTTCACCATCCAACCTGTCATTCTGATAACCAACACCGCCACCTACAAAATAATCTGCCTTAGCTAATGAAATTGAAGAAAAAAACATCAATATTATAATTATACCAATGTAATTAGTTGAAATATTCAAATTGCATAATTTAGGATGTTTTAAAATAGACATTATATCAACTACCACCCAACCAATTGTAAAATATTAGAAAAAATATCGCTTCCGATTTAAGGTCTGAGTTCTGTATACCAAATAGAATTTATTGAGTGTTAAAGCAGACATAAAAGCATAATAACAAACACAAATCAYTTAAAGTATCTCAGTAGGGTCAACATCAACTGTTCATAGATGTATCCAATGGCAGACAATAATTCCAAAAGCATAGACGAACAATATGAAAATCACTTTCTCACATTCAAGAAAATTATCGATATTGTGATTTAAAATAATCAAACCATAAACTGACACAAAATCAATAACGATGCATTTATTTATTATATTAATAACTTAATTAGATTATACATCTAAAAGGTTTATTCTTTAAATTACAATCCCCATGTGATCGGATTTATTTTCATTGATGTCAGGTTACTTAATGAAGTAATCTTGTAAAATATTTACAACCATATATTTATAAAATCAAAAAAACACAGCAACAAGATAGGTAATAAAGTGATAGATTATTGCTTTGCCATCATTAAATTCCAAACCCTGTATAAAGGGCTTGGAATTTAATGATAATAGAGTCCGTTACGAGAGCTATCGCGTAAGCGGCTGGCTTATGAGCGCTCAAACACCACTGATTTATCGTTGAATAAGAACACCCGCTTCTCAACGTGATATTGAATGGCCCTTGCTAGTGTTAAAGATTCGACATCCATTCCTTTTCTCGCCAGATCAGCGGGATAATAAGTATGATTAACGGTTTCCATCCCTTGGGTAATAATTGGGCCTTCATCCAGCTCATCACTGACATAATGAGCTGTCGCCCCAACCAGCTTGACCCCTTTGCTATAAGCTTGGTGGTAAGGCTTCGCACCTTTGAAGCCCGGTAGCAGTGAATGGTGAATATTGATGGCTTTCCCCGCCCAACGGGTACACATTTCATTAGAGAGTACTTGCATATAGCGTGCAAGTATTAGCAACTCGCAACCCGTTTGCTCTAGCACAGCTTGCACCTGAGCTTCTTGCTGTTGCTTAGTGTCAGCGGTGATAGGGAAATGGTAATAAGGTATATCGTGCCACTGAGCCAATGATTGCAAGTCAGGGTGATTGGAGATCACAGCTCGAATATCTACCGGGAGGTTACCCGTTCGGTAACGGTATAGTAAATCATTCAGACAGTGATCATATTTAGACACCATGATCACCACTTTGGGGCGGTACTCTGAAGGCGTCAGTTCCCACTCCATATCAAACTCTTCAGCTCGCTTGGTGAAAGACGAGCAAAACGCAACTTGATCAAGCTCTGTATTATTATCTAAACGGAAGACCGCACGAATAAAGAAACGCTGGCTCAATGCATCATCAAACGAATTCAACTCAGTGATATAACAATCAAACTCGCGCAGGAAACGAGTTACTACATCTACCGTTCCCGATCGCCCTGTGCAGCTTGCAGTCAAAATATATGTTTTCATATCCTTGTCCAATTTTGCTTGGCTACGTCACTTTGGTCTGTTCCACGCAGCACCATTAATTTTTAACGCTAGTTATTTATTTTAGCGTCGATATACCGCACTGTGCTCCTGACGCATCCGAAACAACGACTCTGCCGTCACAAGATTCAGTTGCCACCATTGTGGCGGCTTCAGGGTTTACCAATACAACCTACTTTCGTCATTGTTTCAAGTTTTCTCTCTGATATTTGTTCTGTAACGGTTACAAACGCCAGATACAACAAAATACGCAATAAAGCGTTTAATTTTCAAGAGTTTGTAATTGTATAGCTAGAAGGAAAGCTTGGAGCGTGCAGCGGGAATCGAACCCGCATCATCAGCTTGGAAGGCTGAGGTAATAGCCATTATACGATGCACGCTTATTGATGTTGGCATTGCCAATCGGTGATAAGCTTGAACGAGATAGATAATGTCATATTGAGGATTAAAAGAAAGCACTGCTTTCCCAACTGTGACCTATATCACAGAATGCAGGAATAACCGTTTAAAAAACAACCAGATAGAGAAGGTCGATATAAAATCGACCTTCATTAATGCTAATTAGAAGGTGTTATTTAGAAGAAGGATATTCTCCTTCATTCTTCATTTGGTTAGTTATTGTCCAATGTTCGCTCGGATCATATGCTTCATCACATATATCCAATGAAAAACCCATGTCGACGATTTCTTTCAAGGTTAGATTATCTGCCAACTTGGCAATGTCGCCTGACTTGTTACGTAGTTCCATATCGGTCGCCCTTCATTACCCACGACACCTTAACTATAGTGGTGAAGCGCTAAAATTTCCTTTGCTGATTCTAGCGAATCGGCCTACTGCATAAAAAACGCAGACCTCAATATGAGGCCTGCGTTGATCTTACATTAATGTATTTTATTAAAATGAAACCAAACGTTAAATCAGTTCCCAAGGCCCATTGGCGTTACCCGGCTGATCACCTTTCGTCCACCACTTAGCACTGTATTGTTGACCATTGAAGATTACTACATCGCCACCGTTGTAGACTTTAGCTGAACTCCAATCCTGAACACTGCCATCATCAAAAGCTTCCCACGCGCTACTTGTTCCTGGTTGCTCACCCTTAGTCCACCATTTAGCAGTGTACTGAACACCGTCAAAAACAACAGTATCGCCAGTATTGTATATAGTGTCCGCGTCCCACGTTGTGTTGCCACCCGTAGTATCTGCCACAACAGTGACTGAGATTGTCGCACTGTCTGCCGCTAAGCCATCTGATACGGTCACGACTAAGTCAATTACAGTGTCAGTTGTAACCGTTGGTGCCGTATACGTGATATCTGCCCCCATTCCTGTAACAGCAACATTACCGCTAGAAGCAGTGTAGGTTAATACATCACCATCGGCATCGTCTGCACTTACGCTGATCACCACACTTTGGCCACTGTTTACAGAAGTGCTAGCAGGTGCCGTTAATACTGGCGCCGTGTTACCAACAACTCCAGTACCCGTTACATTCACTACAACATTACCAGACACCGATTTACGACCATCTGAAACCGTTACCGAAACTACTTCTTCAATATCAACCGCCGTATTAGCCGCTTGGAAAGTCACAGTCGCAGTTCCATCACCGTTGTCGGCAACTGTCGCATTTGAAGCACTGAAAGATAGCGCATCGCCGTCGACATCCGTTGCCGATACAACAAAGCTAATCACTTGACCGGCATCCGCAGTTTGAGCCGTAGGCAAACTCAGTACTGGTGCATTATTAGGTATTACATCTGCCGAAAAAACACGGTCAATCGCTTCCGCGAGTGGCGAGCTCAGCTGCGTACATTCTTTCAGTTTCGTACCACGATTGATAAATGTGCCTTCACACTTAATGTCACCGTGTACCTGCCAAACAATTACCCCACCAAGGTTATTATCAACAATGTACTGGGCTTTTTTCTCAATCGACGGTACATCATCATAACTTAGGAAGTACTTCCCTTTTACGGCATATGGCACTTCGGCGTTCACATCCCATAAATGCTCCCAGCCGGACGTTTGCTGAATGTAGTTATAATTTGGTTGTCCTTCAAATTCTTTCCAGTTATCTAAATCAACCGCTGATACACCTGGGCCATCAACACTGAATGTCACAGCACGCTTATCTGTCGGTGCACCAACATAAGCTGTGCCTTCAGTTGTTTGAACACCACGGCCATAGAATGCAGCACCAAAGTTAATCTTATCTGAAGGGATCCCCTTAGCGTCCATCCATGCGCGCAGGTAATCCAAATTTAAATCAGGGTATTCTTCTTCAGGGTGTGAATATAACGGCGCATTATGACCTGTCACATTAGACCAACCACCATTCAGGTCGTAGGTCATCATGTTGAAGTAATCCATTGAAGCAACAAGACGTGGCCAGTTATAACCTTCTAGTTTTGCCGTTGAAGCAGAGAACGCAGCAGTCAACAGTTTATTCGGGCCAATACGCTCGCGAATATCTTCCATTAACTGCTCAAAATTACCATAGTCCTCAGGGTTACCACCGAAGTTCATACCACCAGTACCAGGGTATTCCCAATCGATATCAATGCCATCAAAGCCTAAAGCCATTAACTTATCGACATCTTCAAGGAACCGTGCCTTTTTAACTGGGTCGGCCGCCATCTCTGGGAAGTGCTTTGACATACTCCAGCCACCAAGTGAGGCCATAACCTGCACACCTTTTTGCTGAGCAAGGTCAATTAAGCCCGGCGCACCACCCGCTTTTTTCAGTGGGATCGGAAATTGCCCCGTTACGCCTGTTGGCTCATGCAACCAACCACTTCCGCTCTTAACAAACCCCTGCTCTTGTACTTTAAGCAGTGCATCAGCCTCCCACGCTTCGTTGCCTGGGTATTGGTGAATGTACTCAAGTTCACCCCATAAAATGTGTAGGTCCCAACTTGAGTAAACGTCAGGATGAAGCAATGGTCCCGGCTCTTGAACAGCATCAGGTTTATAGATATTTTTATTTCGTAAGTCGCCGCTATGTAAAGAACCGTCTTTAGCGACCCCAAAGAAGGAGAAGTTTAGGATTGAGTAAATATCCATATTTACATTTAAATGAGTCGCTTCGCCTTTAACGCTAAAACCTGCGTTAGTGCCTTTCCATGCTTCCCATTGAGTAATATAACCAATCACATTTTTGTCATGTGTTGGTGCAGCTTGAGTGTTAGCAGCAATCCCTGCTAGTAGCATGGCTGACATTGCGCCAGCCAGTTTGCTAAGGTGTAGTCCCTTTTGCATTTTATTCTCCACGTAATGGTTAAGTAAAATTATTCAAAATCAAAATGGCTCATTCCGGCCTTGTTTTCGTTGACGCATTAAGTGTTAGCGAAGTTTTTTCGTTTCGCGAAGGGAGTGTTGGTTTTTGAAGGGCAATTCAAACTTAAATGTAAATAAATTGTAACAGATGCGCATTAAATCAGCTTCTCGTTCAAATATATGTTTATTATTTGCACGTTCTTTTACGATAAAAAAGAAAGGGAAACAAAGAGCTGATACTCATCTTTTAAAGATATTTACTTAGATCAATTAAAAACAACAATCTCACTAACTTTGATTCCTATCTATAGTGTTAAAAGTTACTATATTGTTTTTAGCTAGCTTCTTTTTATTACAGGGATTGAAGAATGATAAAAAATGCCACTAATCAATCTCAGGGCATGTTGTTGTTCCAACTTACAGCGTTGCAATCTTTTGCTATTGGTACATTAAAAGTAAAAGAGATTGTGCCTTATACAACACTTACTGCAATACCACACTCTCACCCTACTGTACTTGGCGCTGCAAACTTACGTGGCGACACATTGCCTGTTATTGATATGGCAAAATCCATCGGCTACCCTCCACTAACAAAAGATGAATTAAAAAATTGCTACATTATCATTACTGACTGTCGCCGTATGTTGGTTGGATTTTTAGTTCGCGGTATTAATAAAATTACCGAATGTAATTGGCATAACATTGATCCCCCACCAAGCGCATTGGGCAATAATGTTTTCGTCACGGGGGTTACAACCGTTGAAAATAAATTGGTTCAACTCTTAGACGTTGAATTAATTTTATCTAAAATCTTCCCTGATGCACCAGATAGCCTACACCCAATATTGACAGATGTTCAAAGGGAAGTACTTCGTCCTCTAAAAATTCTATTGGTTGATGACTCTGCCGTAGCACGTAAGCAACTGTCGCAAGCATTAGACAGTATTTCTATCCCTTATTTCATTGCAACCAATGGTCGTGATGCGCTTGAAATGCTAAAACATGCAGCCGAAGCCAACCAGCCATTTGATATCTTAGTCAGTGATATAGAAATGCCCGGACTAGATGGCTACGAGCTTGCTTTTGAAGTGCAAAATAACGCTATACTCAGCAATGCGTATATTATTCTGCACACCTCCCTTTCAAGTGAAATTAGCGTTTCACAAGCCCACCAAGTAGGGGCTCATGAAGCACTAACAAAATTTGAAGCCAACGAGCTAATCCATGCGATGCTGCGTGGTGCAAAAATGAAAGACACTGCCGCAATTGCCTAAATGCGGTGACTGATACACGCTGAACGCCAAACCTCCCATGGTTTGGCTTTTTCTTATCTTAATTTGATTTTTTTCCTGCATATACCCTACTTTCTCCCTGGTTAGACTAGTTTTAAAACGAACGGAACGTTATTGGGAGGCACTATGGGCGACTCACTTATATTCGGAATAAACTTTCTTTCAGGTTTATTTGTTATCTGTATCGGGCTCGGCGTGATCGCCGTGATTTACATGTATATCACCGATATTCGGCAGCATAAGCATGCAATAAGGCATAACTATCCAGTAATTGGTAGATTCCGTTATCTATTTGAAAAACAAGGCGAGTTTTTTCGGCAGTATTTTTTTGCAATGGACAGAGAAGAAATGCCATTTAACCGAGCGGAAAGGAGCTGGGTATATAAAGCCGCTAAAAATGTTGACCGTACCTTGGCCTTTGGTTCAACACGTAGCCTAGATCCAACTGGCACAATTATGTTTATGAATTGCGCCTTTCCCACTTTAGAAGAAGATGCCGTTGCACCAGCCCCTATTACTATTGGTGAAAATTGCCGTACCCCTTATACCACCTCATCCATTTTTAATATCTCAGGCATGAGCTACGGTGCAATATCGAAACCTGCTGTCAGGGCACTTTCACGAGGCGCTAAACTTGCTGGTTGCTGGATGAATACAGGAGAAGGCGGGTTAAGTCCTTATCACCTTGAAGGCCAGGCTGACATCGTTTTTCAGATCGGAACAGCGAAATACGGCGTTCGTGATGAGCAAGGAAAGTTAAGTAAAGAAAAGCTGGTTGAACTTGCCAAACACCCAGAAGTAAAAATGTTTGAAATCAAAATAAGCCAAGGTGCAAAACCTGGGAAAGGAGGGATATTACCTGGCCGAAAAGTAACAAAGGAAATTGCCAAAATAAGGGGGATCGAAGAAGGCCAAGACTCCATAAGCCCTAATGGTCACCCTGATATAAGAAGTGTCGGTGATCTACTCGATATGATTAACTTTATAAGAGAAGCGACTGGTAAACCTGTTGGTTTCAAATCGGTAATTGGATCATTAAATTGGTTTGATGATTTACTCAATGAAATTGGTAAAAGAGGCCCACAGAGTGCGCCCGACTTTATTACTATTGATAGCGCCGATGGCGGTACAGGCGCCGCTCCTCAACCTTTAATGGATTATGTCGGCCTTCCCCTTAAAGAAAGTCTGCCGCTAGTTGTTAGTCGGTTAGATGCACATCAACTTAAACCGCGAATTAAAATTATCGCATCCGGTAAACTTATAACGCCTTCAAAAGTTGCATGGGCTATCGCTCTAGGTGCTGATTTTGTGGTATCGGCGCGCGGTCATATGTTTGCACTTGGTTGCATTCAAGCATTGCAATGCAATAAAGATACTTGCCCTACAGGCATTACGACACACAATAAACGGCTTCAACAGGGGTTAGATGTTGAAGATAAAACCATTAGAGTCGCTAACTACAACAAATATATACATTACGGTTTAGGCCTAATCGCGCATTCTTGCGGGGTTAACAATGCTAGACACCTCGATAAATCACATATTCGAATAGTGACCGAGAATGGCCTTTCTGTAGCGTTAGAGAAACTCTATGAGCATCATCAATAGGCTACACTCTAAGAACCTTTATAGTGTTAACAAAGGTTGTGTATGAAATATCTCTATATTGTCGGACTGTTAGTATTAAGTAGTTATTCGTGGGCTACTGGTGGTGGCCTTGGGGGTCTCCCTAGCCCAACGACACCATTCATGACAGTTGCAGTATGCCTTGATATCAACGGCAAACCCATCCCAAAAACTCAGCACCTTAAACAGCAATATCAGTGTGAAACGACAGGTAAGGCTCAAATAGACAAAATTAACTTGAAGTAGTCTCACATTATTAAAGCCCTCTTTTTTAGGAGGGCTATATCGCGCATATTTTGACTTAACATTGACATTCTTTTTTTAAGAAATGGCAAAGTAGCGCCGCTTTTATTTATTACAAATACACAGAATAGTAATCTCATGTTCAAACTACGAATTATTGCACTTTTTTTATTGGCTACTTCATCCTTTGCCAATGCATCGCCAGAATTACTTCTTTCAACCGAAGCTGTTAGTGATCAGTTCGAACTGATAGAGACCGTTGAGATTACAGGCGATATAAACGATAGTCTTCAACGACTTGTCGACGCTTCCCTTGCTGGCAATACCAGTGACTTCTATGTGATTAAAGACCTCTCCGAAGACATCAGCAAAGATACGTTAACTGTTGTGATTGGCCTTTATCGACAGCCATCGAACTCACTAAGCACAGCGATGAACCTTATTTAAATACTAGAGGGGTTATTCCCCCTCTAGTATATCACCAGCAAAAGTTAACCCGTAGACAGTGTTGTATTTAACTTTATGTGCTTTTCAAGCATTGAAGACAACGTTTTTTTACTAACAGGTTTTGAAACAAAATCATCCATACCGGCGTCAAAACACTTGTCTTTCTCTTCTTTTACCACATTAGCTGTTAATGCAATAATGGGAATGTGCTCCCCTTCACTTTCTAATTGTCGAATTGCCTGTGTCGCCTCGAAACCATCCAATACTGGCATCTGACAGTCCATAAAAATCAAATCGAAAGCATGTTGCCTATAAAGATCGACGGCTATCTGGCCATTTTCAGCAATAACAACTGACGCCCCCAGCTTTTCAAGCATCATCTTGGCAACTTTTTGGTTAATGAGTGTATCTTCAACCACTAAAATGGCGACAGACGCTTTACTGTCTACGACCTCATCACATTGATTCGATGACTGATTAGTTTTCGTCGTTTGTGATTTTGTTGGTTTATTCTCTGTCACAGTTGGCGACGATGTAGAACTAACCGACTGAAAAAAAGCTTCTGGGGTCGTTTGAGAAGGTGACATTGATGACGCATCGTCACTCGGATACGCAACGCTCCTATTATTTGTCGATATCGCAGAACCACGCGATGCCAATAGCTGCTGTATTGACCATTTCAAATTACTTTCTTTATATGGCCTTGCTAGGTATGACGTAATCCCCATCAATTTAGCTTTTTTATCATCGCCAACATCAGGGGCTGCTGAAATCATCATTATCTGAGGGCATTGACTCGAGAATTTCGTTTTTAAAAGATGCGCTAACTGAAACCCGTCAATATCTGGCATCACCTTATCAGTAATAATGACATCATATGGTTTCTTTTCATCAATAGCTTGCTGAACTAAGCTGACCGCTTGGTTGGGGTTTTCACAACTGGTTGCTGATGCACCAAGCGCATGAAGCTGAGCAGAAGTAATCCTCATATTTAGCATGCTGTCATCAACTAGCAACACGTTCAATTTATCAAAGGCGTCTTTTTCATCGTGCGATACGATATGCTCGCCAGCCACTAAGTCGAGTACAAAGAAAAAAGTACTACCTTTACCCTCGGAGCTTGAAATCGATAGCTCTCCCCCCATTAGCCGTACCATTTCACGGCCGATTGCTAATCCAAGTCCGGTACCGCCATATTTACGTGTTGTACTGCCATCGGCTTGCTGGAACTTATCAAAAATGGCTTCTTGTTTATCCTTAGGGACACCAATACCACTATCGATAACCTCAAAACGAACTCGACTGCTCAAGTCCGATATTTCTTCCAATTGAATATGCAGGTGCACATAACCATGCTCTGTAAATTTAATTGCATTACTCACGAGGTTATTCAAAATTTGACGTAACTTAGTGGCATCCCCTAATAGAATAGGGCTAATACGTTTATCGACAGTACAACGGAATGTCAGGCCTTTTTCAGCCGTTCGAACAATAAAGAGAGATTCGACTTCTTTATTCAATTCAAACAAATTCAATGGCATGGATTCAAGCTCTAACCGACCAGCTTCAATTTTAGAAAAGTCTAAAATATCATTAATCAAATCAAGTAATGTTAATGATGATGTATGCAACATATCAACATACTCTTTTTGATCGTTGGTCATTTCCATTTCTTTCATCAATCCAGACAACCCAATAATGCCATTCATGGGAGTACGGATTTCATGACTCATGTTCGCCAGAAACTCACTTTTCTTGATATTGGCTTCTTCTGCCGATTTTCGTGCTTCCTCTAGTTGCTGATAGTTATCTCTAATATGAGTAACCGTGCCGTTATATTGCTGGGAAAGCGTGGTTATCTCATCATTCATCCACCGCTTAGGTAAGCTTATCGGTAAGGGGACGTTTTGATCATCAAACTGTGTCACTGCTTTTGACATTAAGGTTAATGGGTGAACCAGTAAGCGGTAGGCAATTAACAAGATAAACACAGCAATAATTGAGATTTGTATTGCCTGACCCAATAGGAGCAGTAAAAATTTATCAAACAGGCCTTGGTATACCATTTTTAGATCAGATTGAAGGGTTAGCGTTGCCAATGCGAACGTTTTATTACCAACCTGATGATTCATCACCCAAGACTTCTCAACTTTCTGGTCCGTCAATTTTGTGCCAAATTCAACAATTACCTCATTTTCATCTCTGATGACTAATGACGAGATTGTCGGGAAATGCATGATACCTTCTGCTTGAGTTAACAGTAACTCGCGGTCTTCAACCCATAAGCTGGAGGTTAGACCAGAAAAGAAACTTTCATGAATTTGTTCAAAGCGTGTATCAATATCTGACAGCTCATCTTTATAATCTAGATAAAGACTGAATGATGTTGATAGTAGTGTAAATACTGAGCTAATTAAGACAATAAAAAACAATAATTGCTTAGATAAGCTAACTTTTCTTTTTAATTTGGTTCGTTGACACGTTTCGTTCATCCTAAACTCGCATCTTATTATTACTCAACTACCATAATAATAGTCGCTCGAATTAGATAGGTTAGTAAGGAAACTAAAATGTTTAAAAAATCTCTCATGTCAATGGCACTAATGTTATCTTGCTCTAGTTTTGCCGATAAAACAGAAGCTATTAATTACTATGTCATCGCCAAACAGGCTGCTCCCTTCCAAATTGAAGAAAACAATAGGCATAAAGGCATTGTTACAGATATTGTCAACGCTGTTTTCGAAAACAGCCCGTACGATATTAATACCCATACTTTTCCATTCAATAGGATGATCACTTTGCTTGAAGCAGGTGGTGAACCTAATTGGATCACTTATGGCAGCCCTAACTGGGGAGGAGTTCAAGCAGAGAACCTTTCAGATATTCCCATCTACAATGTTAAGCACGTACTGGTAAGCAGCAGCAAAAAATCGCCGACATTCAATTCCATGAGTGATATGGAAGACAAGGTCGTCGTACTGCTTCATGGCTTCGATTATCCACAGCTCATACCCTATATTGAAGGAGGGCAAGTCGAAGAACTCCGAGTTAAAGACTATAGCGCTGCTTTTCGAGTAATCAAAAAATTGCCTGGTGATACTGCATTTATCGAAATGGAATCTCGTATTAAGTATAATTTAAAGAAGCAAAACCAGAATACCAAAGATTACAAAATCCAATCATTTAGTACTGTTATACCAGATTACCCTATTTATTTAGCATTCGATCCAAATATGGACCCAGAAATACAAAGTTTCATTAACTCACGTCTATCTGAATTAAAAACAGCAGGTAAACTTGATAATATCGTGAAGCCTTATTTTTGATTAACCCCTATTTTTAATAATGAAAAACCACCACAAAGTGGTGGTTTTATTATTAAGTTCATTTAAATAAATTAAGAATTCATACTTTACTTAATAAATGCATCGTCGAACATGTGGCCAAGTTTAGATGCTTTTGTTTTCAAATATCCACTATTATGTGGGTTATTCCCCTCTTGAAGAGCAACTCTTTTATTAATGTTAATACCAGCATTCTCAAGAGCCTTCACTTTTCGAGGATTATTAGTCATCAAATCAACTGATTTAATATTAAGAAAGCTTAACATTCCACGACAAAAATCATAGTTTCGCATATCAGCGTCAAAACCGAGCGCTTCATTAGCCTCAACCGTATCAGCACCATTATCTTGTAAGTGGTAAGCACGTATTTTATTGATTAAACCAATACCGCGCCCTTCTTGACGTAAATAAAATAAAACACCACTACCTGCACTTACAATATTTTCCATTGCTCGTGAAAGCTGAAACCCGCAATCGCAACGAGCACTAAATAAAGCATCCCCGGTTAAACACTCTGAATGTAAACGAATTAGTGGCGGCTTATTTTCATCAAGCTGGCCATAAACCAGTGCTAAATGCTCTTTTCCTGTGGCCTGCTCAACAAAGCCATACATCTGAAAAGTTCCCCATTGGGTAGGTAGTTTGGCACTATCGACAAAGTGAACTAAGTTATAAGGCTCTATTTCCGAAAAGTAATCCCTTACTTCCATAAGGATTTTTCCTAACTCATTTTGACCTTTACCGTCTCCGCCATCGCCCCAATAATTATCTTTATGAGAGTGCTCAGTCAATAAATTATCGCCAGTGCTGACTAGTAAATGGGTTAGCTGACTATTTTGACGAAATTTTTCAAAAACAATATATCTCATAACCGCATGTCTAACATCCATCCAGTCTTGCTTTACTTTATCAGCATATTTTCGACTTAAACTAAATGCTTCATCTGGTGTTTCGGCGAGTAATATTTCTTTCTGGATACTAGGTTCTTCAAACTTCTGGGCTTGATAATAATGCTCACTGGTAGGCCAAACTTCATTGCTTAATAATATAGGGCTTGGCGAAAAGTTAGATAAAAAACCATGTACTTCGTCAGGTTCATAGAACTGAATTTCGTCAACCATCTACCATACTCCTTAAATAACCAAAGATACTATGTAACTAAAGATACTATGGGTAAAAAAGCATTTATTACTGCCTGTATAACCATACTCTCAAGTATAGTTAATATAAGTAGATAGCAAGTTTTTTTAGCACAATTTTGCGACTAGGATATTTCAGGACATTATAATTACAACAAATATTTATAATGCCTTTAAATTATACAACTTAAATTTGAGCATATAACTCACATTATATAAAACTAATTTCATATTATATATAAGGTATAGCATTCGTTGCTTCATGTTTAGATGAATAACTTAAACCGTCACTGACCCAAAGAAAATAAAATTTACGCTGAAACAACAGGTACTCATCCGTTTTCTTTACCACTTTAAAACGATACTTTGCACCTGTAAGCCCTATATGAGTTCTCATGCTATCCTCCGCTGAATGTCGAGAACAAGATCTAGAGCGTCAAAATATCATCAACAATTCCTTAAATGGATACATCCTCGTCAAAAAAACGCCACAGCACGAGCCACTTAACACTTTCAACACCGTACTTGCTTTTTTTCATACTAAAACGGCACTTCAAAAGTGCCGTTCTAACAAATATGCGTATTAGGTTACGAGTTATGCTTGATCATCTTCTGCAAGAGTTCGCTTACCTGTCATGAATGCTTCTAGCAGCTCAGGAGTCAGCTCACCAGCTTCTTCAAGGCGTTTAAGCTCTTCAACAATACGCTTTTGCTCTTCAATTGATGGAATTGGTAATTCAGCTTCTTTTTCAATTCCCTCAGGAATACTTAGGTTATCTAGCATGGTTTCACTCTTGCATTCTTAATAAAAACTCGGGTTAGTATAACCCCAGCGAGTTCTCGGTGGTAGCTTCAGCGAAAGTTACTTGGTTATAAATGATCCACCGCAAACAAGATTACGCTAACCAATCATTTGAGTGTCGACCATGATTTCATACTCATGCCCATGCTTGTGGAATACAAACAATTCAATCTCACCTAATTTAGGGTGCTTGAAGTGATAATGACCATCAGGGAAATGGGTACTCCCATCGCCTTGAAAATTAATCACAAAGTGTTCAACTAACCGGCCTAAGTCATCCATGCCATGGCGCTCGAGCGTTGTCACACTTTGGATGACAAATTCACCTTCAAGTCCGGACTGATCAAATAATCGTACCGACTCACCAGTCAACTTCTCTACATTTTTAAATGAAAGCGGATTCATACTAACTCCAAGCACGCATATAAGCTTAAGCCTATACCAAATTGTGCAGCTTGGAAGTCCAGTTAGATAACAAAAAAGGGGCAAAAGCCCCTTTTTGTTCAGTATGAGATCATAGGATCATTCAACTCACTGAGCTGGAAAGATTATCTTAATAGTTGTCGTTATACTCCGGAAATTCTTCTCGCTGCCTTACAATTCGGCGCTTTTTCTTTTTTGATTGCTGCTCAAAGTCTTGAAAGTTATCTTCAATATCAAACTTCTGCTTAGACTTCAGCCCTTTGGAGAATTTTTGATCTAACTTAGCCATGCTTGTTTCCTGAAACCATTCCAGAGTAA
Source organism: Photobacterium minamisatsumaniensis (assembly GCF_050336695.1). Lineage (NCBI taxonomy): Bacteria > Pseudomonadati > Pseudomonadota > Gammaproteobacteria > Vibrionales > Vibrionaceae > Photobacterium > Photobacterium minamisatsumaniensis. Next base: position 27,369 of record NZ_JAKJSI010000024.1, read on the forward strand.
ATAACTAATACTGATTAATTGCACACTTGCAACGATAGCAGCCAATAACAACACATCATTACCGACTGTTATTGCATAGTAATATTTGATTGTGACAAAAATACTAAACAATAGTGGTCCAGCCAAAAATAGTAATGTGGCCAACAACCAAACAATACCATTTGTGATATACATCTCATGCAATCCAACATCTAAGGGACAACGGTGAGCATAGGCGACCTTACCAATTTATGTACAACGAGTATTTTTAATCAATTCAACAAGCAACTTTAATGACTACACACTTTCAACTAATTGCTTAAACGGTACAGCAAGCATTGATTCAAGCAAATCAAGCTTTTCGCTGTCTTCACGCCAAACCAAAAACAAAGATTGCTCCATCACTGGTGCATCTTCAACAGGGAACAACAAACCATCCTGAACACTTTGCGCAATCACAGGCGAAGGTAAATAGCCCGCACCACCGCTATTGATTAAGAAATCAAGCGCCATTCGGCTAGAGTGAGTATGCATTATTGGTGTTTTCTGCAGCGCAGGAATACGGCTTTGCTCAACTGAAAAACGCGTTCCCCAATCTAAAAACACCAAGGGAATTGATTTAACCTTTTCCATAGTGCAGTTCGGCTCGCGACTCACTAACTGTAATTGAAAATCTTTGGCTTTAGTTACTTGTAGGTTTTCAATCTTTGGTGGCTCACTGGTTATCGCTACATCAATGCTATTATCAAACAGCTTTTTTGACATGCTCTGCCTTGGGACCGATTCAAGACGCAAAGCCAACCCCTCAACATCACGATAAATTCGACTTATCCAGTCTGAAATGCCATCAAACTCCCAAAACATGGGTGATGCACCAATCGTTACTTGCTGGTTATGGCTGTCACTTAATGCCACATCTTGCTTTGCCCTGCCCCACGTTTGTAATATTGCTTCCGCGTACGGCTGTAAACGTTCACCTGCAGCCGTTAAATGCACATTCCCCCGTTGTCTTGAAAACAGGTCGTTACCTAATTGCGACTCTAGCTGGCGAATGCGGAAACTCACTGCAGACTGGGTGAGAAAAAGATTATCTGCTGCACGTCCAAAGTGACGTGTTTTTGTAACTTCAAGAAAAGTTTTGAGTAATTCAGTATCCACTAGCGCTCTCGATAACGAAGAAGAATAAAAGGGTGATAGTACACCGAGTATTCATGAAGTATTAATCAAATATTCTTATCGTGACAACTAAAAACATTTGATTTACTTCCCCCCTATCATCGATGAATATCTGCGAAAAATCTCATCAGGAAGCATATTAATGAGAAGTGTAGGCAAATTTTACGACGATAATAATTTCCCACGAGGCTTTAACCGTTCAGGTGTATTCACTGTTAACGAAGCACAGTTACTTGAAACCTTCGGGCGTACCATGCGCGGTCTCTCTGATGGGTCACTGCTTCCAATTAGTGAAGCTGAACAACAATTTATTGCTGAAATATTAGGTCAACAAGATATTCAATCTGGTTATGGAAAGTGTTGGTACAAATACATCACCAAGACTTCGACCAAGATACGCAGTTATACCCTTTGCGTATCACAACGCGCACAACGTGGTCGCTTCGAAGACGACGACGTATTAGAAACAGATACCGAAATCGATATCTGATAAATAAAGGTGACACTTTTTCACCTTTAAAAAACTGAATTAATTATATCTAAGCCATCCACCTTCGTGCGATGGCTTCTTTCTCTTTCCTGTCAAAAATGGCAGACATTGGGCTAATGCTATGAAGATTTGTTTTGTTATGTACCCGTGGGACAAAGTTGAGCCAGAAAACGATTCAACACTACGTCTTATTCATGAAGCTGCACTACGCGGCCATACGGTGGCCATTACAACACCCAATAAACTCACGATGCGCCACAGTACTGCAATCGCATTTTGTAAAGTACTAAAGCAAGGTGATATCTCGTTAAACATTCCAAGCTTCTATCGCAAAGCGGAATTTACTCGAGCACAGTTACCATTAGCCGGGTTTGATGTGATCTTCATGCGCGCTAACCCACCGCTAGATACGATGGCGTTGAATTTCCTCGATTCTGTTCGTGATCATACCTTTATCATGAACGATATTGATGGGCTACGTGTAGCGAATAACAAGCTTTACACCACCTCACTGCCAGATCCGAATAACGAATTTATTCCCGTTACTCATGTTTCAAAAAGCCGTGACTACCTTGAGCGTGTTTTAGATGAAAGTACCAATGACCGCATGATCCTGAAACCATTGAATGGTTATGGCGGTAAGGGCGTTATTCTTGTCGAGAAAAGCGCTAAATCAAGCGTGAAATCATTATTGGATTTCTATATCGGTGACGATAAAAACTATGTGATCCTGCAAGACTACATTGAAGGGGCTGAGGCGGGTGATGTACGCATCATGATGCTAAATGGTGAACCTATTGGCGCGATGCGCCGTGTGCCTGCTCAAGGTGATGTGCGCTCTAACATTCATGCCGGTGGTAAAGAAGTTAAGCACACCCTAACGAAGCAAGAGCTTCGTTTATGTAAGCACATTGGCCCGAAACTGGTGCGTGATGGCTTGTACTTTGTTGGCTTAGATGTGATCAACGGGAAATTGGTCGAGGTTAACGTGCTTAGTCCTGGGGGCATTACCCGTATTAATCGCTTAAACCGCACCAAACTGCAAAGCAAGGTGTTGGATTTTGTCGAAAGCGTTGTAGTGGCAAAAGAAGTTAGCATTGCGCGGAAAAATGAGTTCCGTCAGGTGATCGCCGATGCTACAACTTACTGAAGCGGAAGTGCTGGACAAGATCCAGCACCTTATCCCATTTGAAGCACAGCTAAACGATGGAAGCCTGACCATTCGCATCAGTGAATATCAGCCTTATATTGCAACGGCAATTCATCACGGTCACCGCTTGCGCGGTGATCTAATGTCTAAATGCCAACTAAGTGAAGGTGAGCGCTATTTTGAAGAAGACCCGTTTACCGGTGACTTCATCTCTTCACTGCCAATTGTGCTGCAAGCTGAAGACTCACGCTATGAGTATGATCTTAACCGTGAACCAGAAAATTGCATTTATGATGAAGCGTGGGGCAAACAAGTTTGGTCTGAACCACTAACATCTGAGGAGCGGTCAGCATCACTGGCAAAGCACAGTTGTTATTACCGTATTCTTGCGTGCTTAGTTGACACACTAGAGAGCCGATTTGGATTATGTCTACTATACGACATACATTCATATAACTATCAGCGCATCGACCGAGATGTACCAGTGTTCAATTTAGGGACGAAACAGGTCAATACTCGTCGTTGGCATAAAGAGATCAAAAGTTTTGTTGATAAACTCGCAACCGTAGAGCTGCCAAATATTGCAGTCGACGCAAAGGTGAACGATGTTTTTCATGGTATGGGCTACCAAGCCAACTTCGTAAAAAACAACTTTGCCAATACGTTGATCATGCCACTGGAGTTAAAAAAAGTCTTTATGGACGAGAATCGAGGTGAAAGCTTTCCCTTGGTCGTCGAAAAAATGAAAGAAGCCATGAAAACGGTAATTACCGAGCATGCTGCAGAGACGATTCTGCGTCGTACAAAGGTAAAGCGACTAACCAGTAGCCATGTGTTGGCTTCTACGCTACCGCGTGAAGTACTTAAGCTTGATCGCCAACTGTTTTCGATCGCACGAGGGGTAAATACACTCAGCTATATTAACCCGACGAATATTAAGCAGGAAAAACGCCGGTTCTTACATCGTTCACATGACTATCAGCCGGCTTTTACTTATCGGCAATTAGATCTAGACCCATATAAGTTCCGAGAGCAACTTTATCGTTTACCGGTTGAAGATGTTCGTGATGCTGATATTCAGAAAATGTACCGCAAGGTGATTGATCAACTCGCAGTACGTATTGATCTATTAACCAGTATTGGCACTGATGAGTTTTTATATAATTCACTACGCTACTACGGCCAGCCAGATCAATTAGACATTGCCAATGCGAACTTCATATTGCACTCACGTGAATATGAAGCACCGCTTGAGCCAACAATTTCAGCTAAAGAGGCAATACAAGCGTTTAAAGCCGCAGCAGATGACTACGGCGTTAAATGTAGTGTGGTTGGATCGAAACAGCTCATCGCCCGCGCGATGGTTAGCGGGCGTAGTATCAAAGTAAACCTTGGTTGTAAGTTTACCCAGAAAGACTTAGATGCTCTTATTCATCACGAATTAGGTGTTCACTTAGTCACCAGCGCGAATGCCGATAGGCAGCCGCTCAAGGTACTAAAACTGGGTTTGCCGGGGAATACCCATACTCAAGAAGGGCTGGCGATATTATGTGAGCATTTGTCAGGTAGCTTCCCGCTGCATCGACTAAAAACACTCGCTTTACGCGTAGTCGCTGTGGATATGATGGTACGCGGTGAAAGCTTTAACGATACCTTCCACCTGCTAAAACACGACTATGGACTTAGCGATGATGATGCATTTACGATCACGGCTCGCGCCTATCGCGGGGGCGGATTCACGAAAGACTACTTATACTTAAAAGGTTTAAAAGACGCACTGCATGCGTACAAAAGTGATGACTTAACATCATTATTTGTAGGAAAAACAGGCTTTGAGTTTAAACCTTTACTTGATGAGTTAATAACACGTGAAATCTTAAGCAAGCCCGCATTTTTGCCTAAAGCATTACAGCTTAAAGACAATAGTGATCCGGTTATCGATTATATGCTCAGTTGCATTAAATAGCAGAATTCTGAACACTCCAACAACAAGCCGCTTGGGTACTTTTATTAAAAGTAAACCAAGCGGTTTTATCTTCAAAGGTTTTATCTTCAAAGGTATTGATTCGTCGGTAAGGTGCTTAACGGTTATTCATGGCAGTCAGGTGATTCATAGGTAATAATCGAAAGTACTGCACCATCTGGATCATTAATCGCACACATTCGGCCTACGCCGGGAACATCCATCGGCTCATAAATAGCTTTACCACCCGCCGCAACAACTTTTTCGAGCGTAGCATCGACATTATCTACCGTGACATAGGTTCCCCAATGATTGGGAATATGCTCATAGCCTTCAGGCTTGGCCATCACGCCACCAACGGGCTCCCCGTTTGCCTTTAATACATGATAAGTCCCTTGTGGCATCGGCATCGCTTCAACTTCCCAGCCAATCGTTTGGGTATAAAATTCCAGCGCTTTTTCAGGATCGTCTGTCATTAATTCAGACCAGCTGAAGGCACCATGCTGTTTGAACAAGTTCGCCATCGTCATCTCCTTGTTATTTAATACTGCGACTTCTAAGGCTTCAAATCACACCGAGCACATTGCGTTTAGTCATGTGATATAGCACCCTAGGCCATTGCTGCAGGTATAACATTATTGAGTGTAGCTAAACTCCCGGACAAACATGGAAGATATTAGTTAATTGGAAAACTTACTGATAAAGCAGGCTTTTAATGCCTATAACAGCCCTAGCCGTAATAATTTTCAGCTACATGGTGAACAAGTCTCTAACCTTTATGCGGTAAACTATTACCTTACTCAGGCACTTCTTCAAGCCCCGAAGGAGCAACATACAGATATCGCCATCACCATGGCGAACATCGAAACCTTCAGGGGACAATTAGAGCAAGCAATAGACTATTATGAACAAGCCTTGTTAACAGCCAATACCCAGCAACGCGACATCATTCACTGCTACCTTGCCACTTGGTATCATTTTTTTGATCAGCAAGCACGCAGTGATGGTTACCTCAAGAAACTTACCTTCCAATGCACGACTAAAAACGCTGATGTCGCTATAGGGGCAACCAACACCCTTGCAATTATCGAGCGCAAATTAAGCCAATCAATTCAATATCAGCATGAAATAGAAACTGCCGCACCACACGCTATCGTCACGCTTGGCTATAAGCTCAATGGCGACGGGACGATAGCAAAGCCTCTCGCGCTCCGACTAGAAGCAACACGTAGCCTCGCCTTACTATCACCCAATAGCCTGATCATTGTCACTGGAGGAGTTAAAACAGCAGGAAAAACAGAAGCAGAGCAAATGGAACAATGGCTCATTAACCATGGTATTGCTGGCGAACGTATCATTAAAGAAGACCAAGCAGCCAACACCATTGAAAATGCTCACTACAGTTTGAATTTGCTCCACAAACATCAGATAAAACACGCGACTTTAATCAGCGCCTCGATTCATGTTCATCGGTCTCAAATTCTATTTGAGGTGATTCAAAGCCAACACAAAGACTCAAACATTGCCTTTAACCACCTAGCTGTATCTGACGGCTTATCACCAAGTAGTTTCCCAACCGGCCAAATACGCATCAACTGTTACATTGATGCGCTGCGGGGTTATGGGTTACCTGCTTTTCGCTGTGGGAGCCTAGTACAGGTTTAGGTTAGCGAACAAATGTCGGCAGTATTTGATTTACCATAATGCTATCGATTAACGAACGAGAATGAAAATTAGATGCTGTTTTTACCACGACTAAATCTAACGCTTTGACGATTACAATATCTTGACCACCATAACCCATAGCCTTTATGGCAGGATAGTGTTTGCCATTATGACGATATGTCGTATTCCACCAATAGTAGCTGTATTCGCTGCCTGTTAGTCCCGTTTTGATTACTGGTGTGGTTGAGTTCTCAAGCCATTTAGCATCTACCAGTGATTTTCCATTCCAGTTGCCGTTATTGAGTACCAACAGCCCTAACTTGAGCATGTCTCTTGGTCTTAGGTATACCCCACCAGCAACATTGGAACGTTGATCGTTTTGCTTTACCCAAAATGCATTTTGAAAGCAAAGCGCTGCCAAAGGCCCTTTCATGGCGTAGTCACTAACAGATGAATGCCCACTTGCCTCTCGAACAACTTCACCAATAACGCCAACGCTGCCGCCGCTGTATACAAATTGCTCACCCGGTGTGTGGATCATATCTTGAGATAGAGTAAATGCGACAGAATCATCACTCATCATTTCTTTAATACGAATATTATTGGGATCTTCGTATGACGTAGACCATTCATCCCAATATAAGCCTGACGACATCGTTAATAAATGCTTAATGGTAATATTCGTTTTTTCACCGTCAAAGAGCGCTCGATACTTGGGGAGGTATGTCGATGCGAGGCTGTCATCACCTTGAATCATCCCCTGCTTTTCTGCCATACCGTATAACAATGATGTCAGGCTTTTACTCACCGACTGCACGGTATGCGGCTCTTCTTGCTGCCAACCATTAAAGTACCGTTCAAATACGAGATCGCCATCTTTTAAAATAAGAAGACTATCAATATTGCCGTAATCATAGCGTCCCTGCTCAATATTCTTTATCAGCGCAGCCATTTTTGACGATTGAGTTAGCAGCTTATGGGTTGCTTTCTCTGCATTAGGGAATGGACTGCTGCACTGGGAATGGCTCGTAGGACTGAATGCACTATAGCTACCATCAGCGCTATATAAGGCGGTAATTGCTGGCTTCTCTAATACTTTTCGTTGATAAACATAGGAAGAACCATAAATATCCACTTGTTTACTTTGATATTTTCCATCAACTTTATTGCCGAACTGACCGCTGATATCGATTTGTGGATTTTTTGCTTTAAACTGACCATCGACGCTCATCTCAAGTTCAACCGAGCCCGTAGCAACCTTGGCAAAGTAACGGTCATTATGCTTCTTAATGATGGTAAGAGGTGCAAAATCCACCTCCCCATAATAAGCCCCCGTAAAAGGATCAACCTCGCCAGCGTTCACCACCATAGGGAGAACCATCACACCTACAATACATCCTTTTAATTGGCTACCAGACAATGCCATTGACTTTCCTTATCATTAAATACAAAGCAAAATTAATTAACCACACTACAAGAAAGGCCTTTATCATGCTGATATTGTTTAATAATTCAGCACACACTTCACGTTAATCGTTTATCGGCAACCCAAATTCAATAACAGCACATTGATTGCCAAATAGCATATTTCCTATTTGGCAATCACGATTGTCTTAAAGGCAACTCGCAGGTTTAGCGTGATACCGATAAGGTGTCGCTACCTTGAATAATTGCCCGTACACCATGAATAAATTACTTATCTGCTGCTTTTCTTTAATACTAATGTATCCCCTTGGGATTGACTTATATCTGGTTGGGCTACCTGAAATTGCAGCATCACTCAATGCCTCCGAAGCAGATTTACATGCTGCCTTTTCAATTTATTTGATTGGTATGGCATCCACCATGGTTTTCGGAGGCTATGCCGCCGATAAATTGGGGCGTAAACCCGTAGCGATCGTTGGTTCGATCATTTTCGCAGTTGCCTCTTGGTGGGCGATGGGGGCATCCAATAGCCAAGATTTTTTCTTTGCTCGTTTTGGCCAAGGTATCGGGGCTGGCTTTTGCTACGTCGTTACTTTTGCCATTCTGCGCGATGCGCTTGATGATGATAAACGAGCCAAAGTACTCTCAATGATCAACGGGATCACATGTATTGTTCCAGTTCTTGCCCCAGTGATCGGTCATCTCATCATGCTAAGATTTGCATGGACGAGTTTATTCTTGGCCATGGCAACAACTGCAGCGTTTATAGGTTTACTGTGTTTATTCTTTTTAAAAGAGTCACGTCCGGATACCAGTAAAGAAAAAAGCTCAATTAATCAGCCAAACACACCCTCTCAGCATGCACACCATGCCTTTCTAAGTCGTATTTACCTAACCCGCTTGGTTAATACCTCTTTGTGTGTGACCGCTATTCTTACCTATGTCGGTGTTTCCCCGATGCTATTAATGGATACTCTCGGCTTCGACAAAGGCCAATACTCAACCGCAATGGCAATGCTTGCGGGTGTAAGTATGATCAGTTCATTCCTTACCCCGAAACTGCTAAGCCAATTTGGTCAACAAAAGATAATTATTGTGTCGCAAGTTTTCTTCTTTTGTTCTGCCACCATATTATGGATGGCAAACCAGCAGCAAAGCTCATACGCCATCTATATGTTTGGCTTTGCCTTTATTTGCTCTGGGTTCTCGATAGGATTTGGGACTTTAACCAGCCAAGCTTTAGCACCGTTTAAGCAGCATGCAGGACTCGCTAGCTCAATCCTTGGCGTATGCCAAGTTTCTTTTTCCGCCTTTTATATTTGGTTTATGGGCTGGTTAGGCATCAGCGCCATCAATATATTGATGATATTATTACTCTTGGCTGCCGTGGTTAATCTATTACTAATCATAACGATAAGGCAGCCTGAGCCTAACGCTACTATTGCCTGTAACCAGTAAGAGAACACCATGAGTAAACCACTCCACCGACTCGATTTAAATCTGCTGATTACATTGCAGCTGCTACTACAGGAACGAAGTGTTACTAAGGCTGCAAAGAAACTCTCTGTCACACCTTCAGCAGTAAGCAAATCGCTAACAAAATTACGCGAGTGGTTTGACGATCCGCTATTTGTTCGTACGCCTCATGGTTTACAGCCAACGCTACTATCACTGAGTATGGAAACTGAGTTATCAGAGTGGTTTCAAATTGGGACTCAGCTTTCTTCGAAGCGAGGCTCTGAAGCCCCAAAAGGAGTGAAGTTTCAGCTAATGATGGAATCACCTTTACATATGGTGATGTTAAGCCAGTTGCCGCAGCTTATTAGCCAGCAGTATCATGATTCCAACATTAAAATCCGCAACTGGGATTACGACTCCCTTGAGGCAATTATTAACGGTAATGCCGATATCGGTTTTACCGGACGTGAAACTCACCACCGCTCGCAAGAAACATTGGCGTTACTTCCATACTACATTGATTATGAAGTGCTATTTACCGAAAAACCGATGGTCTATATGCGCAGTGATCACCCTGCAACCAAACAACCTTGGTCACTTGAGACTTTCTTGCAGTACTCGCACATTACCGTGTTGTGGGAAGCCCGTGAGAGCTGGGCGTTGGATGAAGTACTTGCCGCAAAAGGATTAAAGCGCAATGTCTCGCTGTCTGTTTCCACCTTTGAACAGTCATTGTTTATGGCAGCTCAGCCAAATCAATTAATGTTTACCACAGCACCGGGCTACTGCCGCGAGTATATCAAGCATCATCACCCCAACTTAATTGCCAAACCAATCCCGCTTGAAAATGAAGACACCCATGGCCTTGATGTACCATTCACCCTTATGTGGCATAAGCGTAACACCCATAACCCGAAGCTAATTTGGCTACGGAAAGCAATCAAGGAGATGGTTGAGAACTATCGCTATCATCAACCCTCGTAAGCTCAAAACAACAAAAAGCCAACCCAAAGGTTGGCTTTTATATTCATCACCAAAGCAATATAACTTAAATAACGCCTAGCTCACGTAGGCGCTCCATCAAATAGCTGTTTGCCGTGTGGCGCTCTGATAGGACAACGTCTGGTTTTGGGTGCAAGAACAATGGCAGTGAAACACGTGCCTTGGTCTTATCCGACCCTTCAGGGTTAATGACACGGTGTGTCGTTGATGGAAAATAGCCATCCGATGCCTCTTGCAGCATGTCACCGATATTAATGATTAAGTTACCAAAGTCACATGGCACATCTAACCACTCACCTTCTTTGGTTAATACCTGTAGGCCAGGTTCATTGGCAGCAGGTAGTACCGTAAGCAAGTTAATATCTTCGTGCGCCCCGGCGCGAATCGCGCCCAGTTCTTCATCACCTTTCAATGGTGGGTAATGCAGCACGCGAAGCAAGGTTTTATCGCTACCATCAATCATGCTTGAAAGCGATTGAGAGTATAGTGCAGAAACACTCTCTGGCGAGTGTGCTTCAACCCAAGTCAGTAATTCACTTGCTAGCTTGTTTGCTTCTTCATAATAACGCTGTATTTCAGCCTGCAATGATTCAGGGCACTGACCCCAAGGGTAGTAGTGAAAGTACTCTTTGATATCTTTTTTAGAATGCCCTTTCGCTACTTCTGACACTTCAGCCGGAAAGAAGCCATCTTGCGTGTCGACATTAAAACGGAATGCTTCTTTTTCTTCGGTATTGAAGAATTCCTGCCAATGATCATAGATAGATTGTACGAGTTGCTGCTGGATTGGGTGATTTTTTAACACACCAAACCCCGTATTGCGTAAGGATTCAACGAATAACTCTGCGGCATTATCCGCGTTGTAATCAACGGCTTCCAATTTCATCGTTTATCTTCTTTTGGCTGACTATTAATAATTATTGAACCGACGTAATCGGTTGCATTCAATTTTATCGGTTACAACACACTAACAACACCGCGCATTTGGAAACGTTCTGTTTACAGTAGGAAACAGCGAATGATAAACAGGGAAAACCTTCATCCTAGCTCTCCTATATGATTGATAAGTTTCACCTATTAAATAAATAGATAGCAGCAATTTCTTAAACTATAGGCATATCCGTATAGTTTCATTGAAACATAATAATACTAGCGGGTAATAACATAATGAAATTAAAACAAAAATCTTTGGTTCTTGCGCTTTGTATGGCAACAGCCTTTAGCGCAGGTGCAAACACGCTTACTCGAGACAACGGTGCCGCTGTTGGTGATAACCAAAACTCAATTACCGCGGGAAGCCAAGGTAGCGTGCTGTTAGAAGATGTACAACTGATTCAAAAACTACAACGCTTTGCTCGTGAGCGCATCCCTGAGCGTGTTGTACACGCTCGCGGTGCTGGGGCTCATGGCGTCTTTGTCGCCAGTACTGATTTCAGTGATATAACCAGCGCAGCACCCTTTGCAAGTACAGGTAAAAAAACACCGGTATTCGTTCGATTCTCATCCGTTATTCATGGCAAAGGCAGCCCAGAATCATTGCGCGATCCACGAGGCTTTGCGACCAAATTCTATACTGACGAAGGTAACTGGGATCTAGTTGGCAATAACTTACCTGTTTTCTTCATTCGTGATGCGATTAAATTCCCCGACATGGTGCATTCATTAAAACCATCACCCGTCAGGAATATCCAAGATCCAAACCGCTTTTTTGATTTCTTTTCATATGAACCTGGTGCAACACACATGTTGACCTGGCTATATAGCGATCATGGTACACCTGCAAACTACCGCACGATGGATGGCTTTGGTGTTCATGCATATAAGATGATCAACGATAACGGTGAAGTTAACTACGTTAAATTCCAATGGAAGAGCCGCCAAGGCATCGAAAACTTAACCAGTGCGCAGGCAGCTGAGATCCAATCAAAAGATTTCCAGCACATGACCCGAGATTTATACGATAACATTGCCATGGGTAACTTCCCGCAGTGGGATCTGTACATCAAAGTCATGAAACCAACGGATCTTAATAATCATGATTATAACCCGCTTGATGCAACAAAAATGTGGCCAAACGTTGCTGAAACAAAGGTGGGAACAATGACACTAAATCGCACCCCAGATAATTTCTTCCAAGAGAGCGAGCAAGTGGCGATGGCACCTGCGAACTTAATTAAGGGAATTGAGCCATCTGAAGATAGACTGTTGCAAGGCCGCGTCTTTTCTTATGCCGATACACAAATGTACCGTCTAGGTGCAAACCACCAACAGCTACCTATTAATCAATCGAAAGTGAAGGTTGTAAACTACAACCAAGACGGTGCTGGCAATGTTGGTAACACCCGATCTGATATTAACTATCAGCCAAGCCGTGATAACGTAGCAGAAGATAGCCAAGCTCGACACAGTCAGACTCCGCTAAACGGTACTGTGCAGCAAGCTAGCATCGAGAAACAACTCAACTTTGCCCAAGCTGGTGATTTGTACCGCAGTTTTAGTCCAGAGCAGCAAGATAATTTAATCGCTAACTTTGCAGGTGATCTAAGCGCCGTTAAGGATGACAGTATTAAGCACCAAATTCTGAGCTTTACCTACCAGGCCGACAAAGAATACGGTACACGCCTAACTCAAGCCGTTAGTGGCGATCTAAACGAAGTTAAACGCATAGCAAGTACTCATTAATTACGGTAATTACGCTATAGAAACGTGCGGTAGTAACACTACCGCACTATTTGCTGAGAGGCTCATGGGGACTTATATGCATACAACTTTCACCAGAACACTGGGTCTTTTATTCTTATTATTCACAGGGCTTCTACCTAGCGTTCAAGCAAGTACCGTTCAGCCACAGAAGCCAAGTGCCTACGACGAACTTATCATCTATTTTTATGCAGCCGCTCGTACAGGCGATATCGAAATACTTAATGAATTTGTCAAAGCTGGACTACCTATCGATATTCAAGATCCAAAAGGGTATACCGCACTAATGGTTGCCAGTTATAACGGTCGGTCGAGCGCTGTTGAACAATTACTAAAACAAGGTGCAAATGCTTGTCTGCAAGATAACAGAGGGAACACAGCGTTGATGGCTGCTATTTTCAAAGGAGAATTAAGGATAGCCCGCCAATTAATCAATGCAGATTGTGAAACCAATCATCAGAATAAAGCAGGGCAAACTGCACTAATGTACTCAACGTTATTTGGTCGAGCTGAACTCACAGAGCTTTTAATTTCTCGCGGGGCTGATATAGATATTGAAGATAATAGTGGTAATACCGTGCAAAGTATTCAATCAATACAATAGCTTTCAGTTTATGTAAACGCGGCTTCCGAAGAAGCCGCGTTTTATTTTGAATCATTAAGATAACAACAGATCACGTTATTATTGCTTAGCTTTCTCTTGAATGATCAATATGATTCCTTCAACTCGCACAACTTCAACAAGTGTGCCAGAAGAAATGTTTGACTCCGCTTTTGCAATCCAGGTTGTATCTCCAAACTGAAGACGACCTTGACCAATAGGGAATGCTTCTTGCAGTACACATGTTTGACCAACAAGCTGTTCTGTTCGTTGATTTAAGTGTCTCGCATTATCACCAAGGCGATCTTTTTTATGCTGGTAACGCCACCATAGCCACGTTGTAAACAAAGACAACACCGCAAAGGTGGTCCATTGCATTTCCCATCCCAGTGGCAGCGCCAACAACAACGCGCCAACCATCATGGCAGATAAACCCAACCATAATAAATATCCCGCAGTCCCTAACAGCTCAAGCAGCAATAATACTAAACCTAACGCTAGCCAATGCCAGACGTTCATTTGCTCAAGCAGTGTGATCATGCTTTGTTTCCTTTATGGCTGTCTTCACTATTACGGCCTGTTTGCCCTAATAGTTCAGCAATACCTGCAACCGATCCCATTAGGCCAGTTGCTTCTAGTGGCAGCATAATGATTTTCCCATTTTCAGCCTGACCAATAGATTTTAATGCATCGGTGTAACCTTGAGCGATGAAATAATTAATCGCTTTTACGTCACCTTTTGCAATTGCATCTGAAACCATACTTGTTGCTCGAGCTTCTGCTTCTGCTGCACGCTCGCGTGCTTCTGCTTGTAAAATGGCTGCTTGTTTGTCACCTTCAGCTCGTAAAATTTCTGATTGCTTATGGCCTTCAGCTCGTAAAATTTCAGCCTGACGTACACCTTCAGCTTCCAATACTTCTGCACGTTTATTACGCTCTGCTTTCATTTGGGCATTCATTGCAGAGGTCAAATCAGCAGGAGGCTGCACATCTTTAATCTCAATACGTGTAACCTTCACACCCCAAGGGTTTGTCGCCTGATCGACAATCGAAAGTAGACGGCCATTAATCGTATCACGTTGAGATAACATCTCATCAAGCTCCATCGAGCCGAGTACTGTTCGAATATTCGTTAATGTTAGGTTGCGAATAGCGTGCTCAAGATCGGTAACTTCATATGCCGCTTTCGCCGCGTCAATCACTTGAACAAAACACACAGCATCAATAGTGACATTGGCATTGTCCCTCGAGATAACTTCCTGCGCAGGAATATCTAAGACCCTTTCCATCACATTAATTTTGTTACCTACGTTATCAATGAATGGCACGATTAAATTCAAACCCGGGTGTAAGGTTTTGGTATAACGCCCGAAGCGCTCAACCGTCCATTCACTGCCTTGCGGAACGGTTTTCACCCCAGCGGCAATAAATGCGATGGCAACAACAATGAAAATACCAACTGTGACTAAAGTATCGTATGGCATGGTTTACTCCTCAAATATACAGCGTTCACTTTGACGCCAGAATACCGTATGCAACTTAGCGAGTACATATGATTCAATTATTCCTGCTGATTTACTTCAAGTTTTTCAATGATATCGCGTGGCAATTCATGGTTGATATAAAAAACCTCCAACGAGGAGGTTTAAAGTATTTGATGTTGCTTCAGTTCGTTAGATTTTAAACCGTCCAACAAGTGAAGATAATTGTTGGCATTGAGCCGCCAAATTATCAAAGGCGTGCTCTGTCGAATGAACCTGATTAACCACTTCATGACTCATGTCAGCAATATGCTGAACATTCTTATTAATGTCTTCGCTCACTTGGCTTTGCTGAGCCGCTGCTGTAGCTATTTGTAAATTCATTTCATTGATAACTTCAATAGAATGGCTAATAGCATCTAGTGATTCGTTAGCCGTATTTGCTTGCCCGACAGTATTCACCCCGCTGGAGCGGCTGCTTTCCATCGCAACAACGGCTTCTTTCGCCCCGAGTTGCAAACGTTCAATCATTGCTTGAATTTCACCCGTACTGGCTTGGGTCTTACTAGCTAAAGAACGAACTTCATCAGCGACGACCGCAAATCCGCGTCCTTGCTCACCCGCTCTCGCCGCTTCGATAGCCGCATTGAGTGCCAATAGGTTCGTTTGGTCAGCAATCCCTCTTATAACATCCAGAATCGAAGCAATACTACCGACATCTTGTTCTAGCTCTGTGATTACTTGGCTTGACGCGTCAATATCATCAGCGAGCTGGTGAATAGAATTAACCGCTTCACCTAGCACGGTACGCGCAGCATTCGATTCGTCACTTGCATGTTGGCTGGCCTGAGCCGCCTCATTTGCATGGTCACTTACGTTATCACTTGTTGCGCTCATTTCATGTACCGCAGTTGCCACTTGCGCACTCTCTTCTTGCTGAGAAGAAGCGTTCTTCCTAACACCTTGTGTTTCAGCTTGAATATGTTGAGTTGCAGATTGCACAGTTGCAAGGGTGGAAGATACTTCACTGATGGTTTGATGAACCGTAGAAATAAAGGCATTGAATGCGTTACCTAACTGCCCAATTTCATCTGTAGATTCAACGTGAATACGTTGGGTTAAATCGCCCTCTCCTTTTGATATATCATGCATCGTCTCAGATAAGCGTCTTAATGGTGTAATAATGATGCCAGATGTAAACCAAGCAATGAATAATGAGAATATTAAAGCCAGTACCATGCCAGCTTCAATCACCACTGTTGCCGTTTTCACTTCTTTTTCGAGCGCATAGGTTAACTCTGATTCAGCTAACTCAATCTCCGTGCGTAATGACTTGTAAAGAACCACTAACTCATTAAAATCCGAGTCAATATTACGTCGCGTATCAAAATAGTAGTCCGCAGCTTCTGATGGGTTATCCATAATGACTTTGTAATGCGCTAACCAGCGAGTAAACACCACTTCAATTGTACTTAAAGTACGACGATGGCTGTCATCAATAAAGCCACTATCAACTAACAGCTGAGCTGAGAGCAAGCGGCTTAACGCTTTCTCTGAATCATCGGCATAAATATCCTGATACTGACGGATCAAATTTTGATCATCATTAGCCAGCAGAATACCTTGCCCAGCCGTAATCACTTGGTAAAGATCTCGATAACCTTCATCCATTTGTTCCAGTGTTGGCTTTACCTGTTCATTCAACACAGAATTAACTTTTGCTTGGTCACTAGAGACCACAAAAACGACACTAAATAACAACGAGAAAATCAAAACGACCAATAGAATTGGGCTCACAAACTTCCAACGGAAACTCAAGTTATAAAACCACAGCATAAGACTTCCTGAATAAAAACAAATATTAGTTATTGATTAAGCTAAATATTATTTACATTGCGTTGCTTAGACCACGAACATGCCAGCATTGTCACTACGACCATACAGTTTCATAGTGTCATTATTTTGTCATGAGGTACTTTTGACTCAATTCTATTCAACGAATCCAGCTATAAAAGAAAATAACCATTAATACTGCTTTATGTTTGAGTTAACAAAATTTACCACTAAATGATTAATATATTGATATTTATCATAACAATGTGGTTTATTACCCTTGATAAAAATAAAAAATATTAACAACAAGTAACCAACATAAAGGTTTAGTCGTGGCCCGCTCGCTCAATTTCACAAACAACCATCTTCAGACTAATGACAACGAAGTTACCTTTCCAGAAGGCGAACAGTTAGTCTCAACAACCGATCTTAAAGGTGTTATTACCTACTGTAACTCCTCATTTTGTCGAGTCGCTGGCTATCAAGAACATGAATTGATAGGCCAGAATCACAATATTATTCGTCATTCTGATATGCCCAAAGCTGCTTTTGGTGATTTATGGTCAAGACTGCGTGAAAGAAAAGCATGGCGTGGGATAGTTAAAAACAAAACCAAATGTGGCCGCTATTATTGGGTAGATGCTTACGTTACGCCTATTTATGAAAATGGCACAATTACGGGCTATCAATCTGTTCGTGTAAAGCCCAAAGCGCATCTAGTACAAGTGGCAACAAAAGCATACAGCCAATTACTTAAAGCTGAGCAGAAAGGGAAGAACGGTGCAATTAATCTTCCAAACGCACTAAAACACGTAGCCTTAGCTATCGCATGTATCGCGCCATTCGGCTTTAATGCACTCACTGACGGATTGAACATTTCTACCCTAGCCTCACTTTCTCCTGCGGTAGTATTGGCATTGTTTTTCCGTCAGGAGTTATTCGGTACTCCAGCCAAGCTTAAATCACTGCAATCTCAATATGACAGTGTTAGTCGCCTGATTTTTTCGGGCAATGATGCATTTTCAGTCGCTGATTATCACCTAAAAATGGCCTCGGCAAAGATCAGAACCATCCTAGGGAGAATGACCGATTCCGCGGCTCCGCTTCATGATCTTGCTGATGATCTAAATGCATCTGCCAGCCGAGTAAATTCTGCTATTGCACAGCAAAATACCAATATTCAGCATATCGCTACCGCCATGGATGATATTTCAGAATCAGCGCGTTCTGTCGCTTCTCATGCAGCAGAAAGCCACTCATTGCTTGACCAAACTCGCGATCAATGTGAACTCACTCGTCACCAACTGGATTCAACCCAATCAAGTCTAAACAACCTTTCTGCCCAAGCAGAACAAGCAACCGATGCCACTCACCAACTCAGCCAAGAGGCAGGAAAAGTGAGCGCGGTAATGTCTGAAATCCGCGGTATTGCAGAACAGACCAATTTATTGGCGTTAAACGCGGCAATTGAGGCCGCTCGTGCAGGAGAGCATGGCCGAGGGTTTGCTGTTGTGGCTGACGAAGTCAGAGCCTTATCGTCACGCAGCCAAAGCGCTACGGAACAAATTCAATCCAGCATTGAAAGCATGCTTGAAACAATCCAGAATTGGCAGTCATTAATAGAAAGTAACCGTGACAATACCAATACCTGTGTCGATCTTGCCGCTGAAGGGGCTATCGCGCTTAAAGCGGTTGAAGATAACGTACTGGCAATTTACCAGCTGGTCGATCAAGTATCGTCGTCTGCAGCCTCTCAAGAGAATATGTCTCAACAAACAAGCCAGCACATTCATGCTATCGCAGATACCTCAGTTCAAAACCTTAATGAGGTTAACCATGTAGAACGCAGTAGTGCTGTACTAAAATCCAAAGTTGACGATTTTCATCAGCTCTCGGCACGCTTCAAAGAAGACTGATCAGATCTTCATTAACTTAGGCAATACCCGACAGAATTCGTTATTATCTGGGTATTGCCTGATTTAGCTAACCATCTCTATGTATCATCAAACGCTTAAGCACTACTTTGGCTTCGATAGCCTCCGTCCTGGACAAGAGGATGTCATCACCAAGGTTCTCGATGGCCAATCTGCAGCGGCCATTTTCCCGACAGGCTCAGGAAAATCGCTTTGCTATCAACTTCCGGCCTTGCAGTTACCGCACTTAACGTTGGTGATTTCCCCACTGTTAGCATTAATGAAAGATCAGCTCGATTTCCTTCATAGCAAAGGGGTTCCTGCAGCATCAATAGATTCAAGCCAAACTTGGGAGCAGACTCAGCAGGTCATGCAAGGGGTGAGAAATGGCGACATCAAAGTATTAATGATTTCAGTTGAGCGATTGAATAACGAACGCTTTCGTCATTTTATCTCACAAGTACAAACGTCGCTGCTGGTTGTCGATGAAGCGCACTGTATTTCTGAGTGGGGACATAATTTCCGCCCCGACTACCTCAAGCTCCCCCAGCACCGCCAAGCACTCAACATACCGCAAGTGCTACTTCTTACTGCAACGGCAACGCCTGCGGTTATTGAAGATATGGGTAAAAAGTTTGCTATAGACAAAGACAATATCGTCATTACAGGCTTTTATCGCTCAAACCTTGATCTTGCGATACTGCCAACAATTGAGGGTGAGAAAAAGCCGGCTTTGCTCAGCACGCTAATGAAAGCACCCCAGCAGCCAACCATCGTTTACGTCACCCTACAAAAAACGGCGGAAGAGTTAGCTCTGTGGCTATTACAACAAGGCTATCAAGCACAAGCCTACCATGCTGGTATGGACAGTGAACAACGTCAGACGATTCAGCAAAATTTCATGCAAGGTCACCATCACTGTATCATTGCCACAATAGCGTTTGGTATGGGTATCGATAAATCTGATATTCGTCGTGTTATTCATTTCGACCTTCCAAAATCAATTGAAAACTACAGCCAGGAAATTGGCCGAGCAGGGCGGGATGGCAATACCTCTGAGTGCATCATGTTGGCAAATAAGTCAGGCGTGAATGTGCTTGAAAACTTTGTTTATGGTGATACACCTGATAAGACAGCCATTGCGTTTATCCTAGAACAGATCCAATCGAATGATCAGCAATGGGAAGTCATGCTCTCACGGCTATCTAAAGACAGTAACATTCGCCTATTGCCACTAAAAACATTATTAGTTTATCTCGAAATGGCACAAATTATTGAGCCTCAATATACTTATTTTGCTGACTATCGCTTCAAACTCTTGGTTGAACAAGAGTTCATCATGAACCAATTTCAAGGTGAACGACAAACGTTTGTTGGTCATATTTTTGCCTGCTCACCAAAAGCACGAACATGGCACACAGTTGACTTTGATGCGCTATGGCAAGCAACACGCACTGAACGAAAAAGAGCAGTTGCAGCCATCGACTATTTTAGCGAAAAAGGCTGGATAGCTCTCGAAAGTAAGCAAATGACAGACGTATACCGTGTGCGCCAAACACATTTCAATGTTCAAGAACAAGCCGATAGCCTTTACCAGCTATTTAAAGCGAAAGAAGACAGTGAAATTAATCGTCTGGCACGCATGCTAGGCTTCTTTGAAAATGAACAGTGCCTAAGCCATACTCTTGCTACATATTTCGCAGACCACAAGGCACCAGCTACCTGTGGTCACTGCTCAGTGTGCCGTGGCGCACCTGCACAATTGCCAGCAGAGCCGACACTATCAGCACCTTCAGATAACGTATTGAAAGCGTGGTGCGACCCGTTCATCAATGCATGCTCAGTCGCGCCATCGCTAGCTGCAATTACTCGTTTTTTATGCGGAATGACCTCGCCTTTAAATACCAAAGTAAAAGCAAGGCAAATGAATGGTTTCGGCCAGCTAGAGCATGTTCCATTTCAACAAACCCTAAAGCATGTAGCACTCCTCTACCCAGTATTGAATTAAATCACGTTATAAGTGCTTGCCCTCAAAACGGGCAAGCACCTTTAACCTAGTATCACTTCTCTCTTTCAGCAACTTTCCAACTGGTATAGACCTAAACCAGTAATAAATAAGAAAAAAAGTCACCTTACTTGCAAGATAAGCATGACCGATAGGTCTACTCCTATGACAGTGAAACAACCTAAAAGTCATTACTGTTAAAAAAGTGAGGATAAAATCATGAGTAAACTAATTATTACCATCGCTATCATCAGCTTTAGCGCTACATCATATGGCTTTACTCGTAATGTAAACCAAGAGAGTTCAAATTTCACAACTGGCGTCAGTGATTCTCGTGAAGCCGCTTATCAACAAGGACAAGCATTCACGCGTAACTTACAATCAGAATCACCTCGCCAGCTAAAACGTACGCTGGGTATTTATGAGTATGGTTTGAATACCAATACCATCAAAGTTGACAATGCAAATGTTGAAATTGATGAATTTGCAACGGCATCCGGTGACGTTAAATACCGTACTATCGTCAATGTTAGCTACAGCTATGACAAATACGAACCCGATAACCGTTAATTTGCTACAGCCTTCTTCATCAAATTCCCCTTGGTCGATGAATAGTGGAAGGCTTGATTGAGCCTTCCCTATAAAGGCTGTCATATTTGTAAAATGAAAAACCCAATTAAGCCATGGCGATCTTTGTCACAACGTTTTAGAATATCCGCATAATATTAATGGAGATAGAGTAACAGTCATGGCGAATGAAGAATTAGATTTAGAATATCAAGCATGTGAAGCATGTGGCGTTTCTGCGGAAATGGGGTTCATGATTAATGAAGGCGATGATGTTGCTGAAGTCACCATTTTTGCTGGTGATAAAGCAGCACTTGAAGCTGAGCTAGCAAACTACCTAGCCCTTGCAAAAGAAGTTTGTGCTAACTACAAGCACGACGTTAGCCCGCTAACTGACGAAAGTACGGAACTAACTGCTAGAATTCAGTTTGAGTGCAGTGCTGAAAAACTTATTTTCGAACTAAAATCACGATCACTAGCACGCTAGATACTACCGCTAACATTCATTTTATGTAATTCCATTACACATTACTGAACTATCAATCAAAGCCAATTCCTTTCCGAATTGGCTTTTTTTATCCAATTCATACGCTATATTTAGCTATGTTGGTTGTTTTTATGCCCAAAAAGCTCATAAGCATGATTAACTGGTCTAATTTGTAACGCTACTATTTTTATATTCCATGTTATTAGCAAGCCAGATAAATACGTGAGGCGAATTTAGTTGTGGTAATTAAATTCATTTTGTATAAAAATAACATCATAGTATGAATCACATGGCACATAGTGAATTACTGTCACTATGAACAGAAAAGGAATAGTTCAATGCAAAGTAACAAAGCACGCGTGGTCTCAAACTGGAAGCCAACGAACGAACGTGAATCTGCGGCAATGAAAGAATTTTTGATGCAAGAAATGGGCGCAACTACCGAGCACCATCAAGGTGGAACGGGCAAACTAGCGCCCGACTCTGGTCGCCTAGTTCGCTAGAGCTAAGCTCGCTAGATACCGTCATTACTACGAATTAAGTAACAGTTCCCCCTGTTACCAAAAGCGCAATCTTATGAAAATAAGATTGCGCTTTTTCCTTTATGCTTTAACTCGGTGCCACTGCAATTTACCATTCGTTTCGAACGAGTTTTCAGGCTTGCATTCAAGCATGACCCCTTCGACGACAATAACAGCACCTAAAGAGTAACTTTTACCGTCGAAGTAACAAACCCTTTGATTTGTTAACGCCCCTTCTAAGGTTAATGTTGGTTCATGACTAACAGAAATTGACTTTGCATATAGGTTCGATGAAAAACAGAGCATGAATACTAGCCCTAACCCACCCCATACTTTTCTCGTTACTTTATTCATATCCGCAGTATTTCCTTTAAGGCAACATCCATATATATAACAGATACTGATATTACACTTACATTAACAAGCATACGATTATGAGTCAGTGATACCAATCTAGATAAGTAAATATTCATAATTTGCGCAAGGCAAATATAAAAAAACACCAGGTATTGGAAAAGACAACACTGCCTTACTCAATAAACCTGGTGTTTTTATAGCTCGTAAGTAACGCGGATTTTATTTCTCAGCAGCCACGACTGAAATTTCAACCAATAGTGCTTCACGCGCCATGCTTGCTTCAACACAAGCACGTGCTGGTGCGTGACCCGCAGGTACCCAGTTGTCCCATACTTCATTCATATCAGCGAAATCTTTCATATCTTTGATATAAATAGTTGCAGAAAGCATGTGCTCTTTATCACTACCAGCCTGCTCAAGCAGCACTTCAACTTTGTCTAGCATTGTTTGAGTTTGCTCTTTAATGCCTTGTGTTGCATCGGCACACACCTGACCACATAGATATACTGTGCCATTATGTTTAACAATACGGCTCATACGCTGCTTGGTTTCTTGACGTTCAATCATTCTCTTGCCTTCAAATATAAGGGGATGCTAAATGTAACTGTTCACCGTAGTGTATCAATTCATACCTTCAGAGTTAAAGGAAAGCGCTTTAAGTGCTTCTTTCTTGCTCAGTGGTGAAAGGACATCATCATGACGCAGTACAAACTCACGGACGTGCTCAGGGTTTGTTTTGGCATATTCTCGAAGCACCCAGCCAATCGCTTTACGTATGAAAAACTCCTTTTCGGCCGCTAGCATTAATATGGTTTCTTCAAGCAAAAGAACATTTGTTTCTTCTTTATGTTTCAAATGCACTAACAAAGAAGCTCTGCGTAACCACATGTTCTCAGACGTACGCCACTCAACCACCTGGCTTTCTAGCTCTCGATGCTGTTGCACTAAACTACCGATTAAATTTGAGGCTATTTTATCGACAGTATCCCAATGGGTTGCTTCATTGAGCATTTCTTCATAAATAGAAAAGGCCTCTAAGGTGCGAAAAGCCTTATAATATTCGGCAACATCCATGGATAAATATTGTTCTTCACGATTTTCACCTGACCATAACCAAAGTACAAGACGTTTATACTCAGTAAAATCATCGATCTTGGTATGGTCTCTCGCTTGCTTGAAAATAGCTTTACGAGCTGGCGCTTTAACCCCATAAAAGGGTTGTTCGGTTTTCATATAAGCTTGCATCGCTTTGGCATCGTCTTTATCACCCGCCTCTGCCATGCGTTGTTGCATGAATATCACCATCGGTATTACCAGTGACATCAAAACTTCCTTTTTCTTTCTGATTTTTATATTAACAGCATTTGAACACAGTTTATTTCGAACACCAACAAAACTCCGATAGCAAAATAAATAAAATCACCCGAGCGATCAGGCAAATTTAAATCTCGCGCTAACGGTAACGCGTTTAAGTTACCTTTTGCTGAGTTTTCCTTGGTACTGAAGGTAATCTAGAATACTGTCAATTTGTGAAGTCTTTAAGTCTAAATGATCGGGCATTTGGGTATGGCGGAACTTGGATGGTTGCCGAATGTAGTCACGTACCATATCCCGATGACGGTAAGACAAAATATTCATCGGCGCGTTTAGATCAGGTCCCACTTTGCCACCTTCTTTATCTATTGCGTGACACTTCATGCAACGCTCTTTAAACAGTGAAAAACCACTATAAACCTTCGAACTTTTTGCTACACCTTGGGGATATACCGCTGGGTACTGCGCCTGAAAATCAACAGTATCAACTTTAGCTAATTGATACGGCCAAGGATACGCATTTTTGGGGCCTTGTTCTTTCCCTTGCCAAACAATATAAAAAGGGCCCGGATTCACTTGCTTATGCCCTATTCCCTCCCAATCCGGATAATCGAGATCGGCGAACACAATATAACCACCGTGATTAACCACCTTTTTATAATCTGATACGGCTTGATATCCATCCAGTGCAGTAAAATTAATGTCTGTACCTAACGTCTGTAGCCAACTATCACCATAGGCCAAACTCAACACATCATGTAACTTAAATGCCTGATAGTTCTTTTCTTTCCCATACTGAGGATCATAAATCGTTATATTATGAGTTGGTAAAGTTTGCTTAAGGTTTTTAAGTGTCAGCGTTTTGATCTGCCTCCCTGATTCAGAAAAGCTTAGTTCTGCAGCAACACCGTCCTTCATAATTAAAAAACTAGCACTCAAAAGTAATACACATGCCTTCATCCATAAGGACACTGCTTTCATTTCCTACTCCTATATCGCTATAGATCTATTAATAGTTTGATTACTTATAAATATAGACCTAATCAACTGTTTAAATTAAAGATTTATTGAAATCTTAGACAAACGAGGGGGGTGTCACATTTATCCCAATATAGTCAAAATTGATGATCCCGGATAAAGGAGCAACTTATCACACTAAATTTGACGAATATTACCTGCCTACCTACGTTTAATAACAAACAACAAAATAATCCTACTTGGTCACAAGTACACTTATTACCGCGCCTTTAGTTTTGTGACTGTTGTATTGCCACCAGCAAAGGGATGATCTATGGAACCAAGAGACGTGACGAGTATTAACGATGCCAAACAGATCATCGAAGAACGTCAGCTTAGCCATGTAAAAGTCGGACTGTTTGACAATGACGGTGTAATGCGTGGTAAGTACATGTCTAAGAAAAAGTTTTTCTCCTCACTCGATCACGGTTTTGCCTTTTGTGATGTCGTGCTTGGCTGGGATGTTAAAGATCAACTTTATGACAATACTCAATACACTGGCTGGCACACGGGCTATCCGGATGCGCCCGTTCGCATTATCCCTTCAACATGCCGTGATGTGCTTGATGAAGATGGCATGCTGCTATTCATCGCTGAATTTTCCCATGACGCTGAAGCCGTTTGCCCGCGAGCGACACTTAGGCGTGTATTGAATAAAGCAGAAGATATGGGCTTTATTGCCAATGCTGCGTTCGAGTACGAGTTTTTTTTATTTAAAGAAACACCGCACTCTGTCCGTGAGAAAGGCTTTAGAAACCTCCAACCTATCACTCCCGATTGGTTTGGCTATTCAATGATTCGAAACTCAACGTATTCCGATTTATATAAACGCATTCTGCAAATGGCTGAAGCGATGGATTTTCCCATCGAAGGCATTCACTCAGAAACAGGTCCCGGTGTCATTGAGGCAGCCATTGCCGTTGACCACGCCAGTAAAGCCGCAGACAAAGCCGCGCTATTCAAAACATATATGAAGGTACTCGCTCAAAAAAACGAACTAATGGCAACATTTATGGCGAAGTGGAGCAATGATTACCCTGGGCAAAGTGGCCATATCCATATTTCACTGAACCGCCATGATGGCCATTCCGCTTTTTATGATGCCGACAAACCTGATGGCATCAGCAAGTTACAGCGTCATTTCATAGCTGGACAGCAACGATTAATGCCTGAGCTACTCTGTATGGTTGCTCCTTCGGTTAACAGCTATAGCAGAATGGTTCCTGGTTTTTGGGCTCCAACCGATGCCACTTGGGGAATAGAAAACAGAACTGCAGCCCTTCGGGTTATTACAGGCTCAAGCAGCAGCCAACGTATTGAATATCGTATTGGTGCCGCCGATGCGAACCCGTATCTTGCTCTTGCTGCTGCGCTGGGATCAGGGTTGTATGGTATTGAACACCAGTTGGAACCTGAATCTCCCGTCCTTGGGAATGCCTATGAACAAACGCATCGCCCTGAGCTTGCACTCCCTCGTAGCTTATGGGACGCGACACAGCAATTTAAGCAATCATCTTCTGCACGTGCATTATTTGGCGATGCATTTGTTGAGCACTTTGCAGCGTCCCGTGAATGGGAAGACAGGGAGTTTCGCCAGCATGTCACCGACTGGGAGCTAAACCGTTATTTTGAAATTATTTAGTGCGCTGTAAATAACGAAGGACATTGATATGACTCGCCCCGCTCACCTATCAATTCAGGATACAGCAATTATCCAACACACTAACGTTATCCAAAAGACCATTTCTCCTGTTGACGGTAGTGTCGTTACCTCCGTTACTCTGGCCAACCTTGAAGACATTGACCGTGCGCTGGATCTCTCAAACCTTGCCCAAATTGCCTGGCGAGAAACCCCGTTACCACAACGTAAAGCTATCTGTCATAAAGCCATTGATGCGTTACTTAGCCATCGAGATATGATTGCAAGTGAACTGAGCTGGATGATTGGCCGACCTATTCAATATGCCGCTAGCGAATTAAACGGTGTAGAAGAACGGGCTCGGCATATGATCGAGATTAGTGACCATGCCCTCGCACCCATAATATTACCCAAAAAGAAGAATTTCACTCGCCGTATTACCAGAGAGCCTTTAGGCAGTGTTTTAATCATTGCACCATGGAATTACCCATATTTAACCGCCATTAATTCAATTATCCCAGCGCTTCTCGCTGGTAATAGCGTAATCCTCAAACATTCATCACAGACGCCACTCTGTGCCGAACGTCTTTACCAAGCCTTCAAAGAGGCGGGGTTACCAAAGGGGACTTTTCAGTTTTTACACCTTAACCATAAAAATACTGAACGCTTAATTGCCAGCGAACGCATTCAGCATGTTGTATTCACAGGCTCAGTACATGGTGGCACTGCTATCGAGCAAGCAGCAGCTGGCCACTTTCATAGTATCGGACTCGAACTTGGCGGGAAAGATCCCGCTTACGTATGTGCCGATGCCGATCTCGATGTTGCCGTAGAAACCCTTGTTGATGGTGCACTATTTAACTCAGGGCAATCTTGTTGTGGCATTGAACGAGTCTACGTTGACGCCGCAATTCATGATGATTTTGTCGCTAAAGCCATCACGATAATTAATCGGTATCGCTTGGGCTCGCCGCTCGAACTTGATACAACCATTGGTCCAATGGTTAGGGCTAGCGCGGCTGATTTCGTGCGCCAACAAATACGAGAAGCAACTGAACTCGGCGCACAGGCCCATATTGTTGAGTCTAACTTTCCATTGAGCAGAGAGGGAACGCCATACCTTGCTCCACAGCTACTCACTAACGTTAATCATCAAATGAGAATAATGACGGAAGAAACATTTGGCCCTGTTTTACCTATCCAAAAAGTCCATTCTGATGATGAAGCTATTCGCTTAATGAACAATAGTGAATACGGGCTCACTGCCTGCGTTTTTACCACCGACATTAAGAAAGCGGTCAAACTGGGTGAACAAATCGAAACTGGCACCTTCTTTGTAAATCGCTGCGATTACTTAGATCCCGCCTTAGCATGGACGGGCGTTAAACACTCAGGCAAAGGTTATTCATTATCCCAATTGGGTTTTGAAACACTCACTCGACCAAAATCTTTCCATATTAAACATTGTTAGAGTAGCTATGACCATTATGCATTGGCACTATCCGACAGAAATCACAGTGGGTGAAAACACCAGTCAAGAACTCGCTGAGCATTGCTTATCACTGGGGATTCGTAATCCCTTGATTGTCACTGACTCGTACCTAGCTGAAACCACGTTGTTAAATTCACTTATTAAGCTTTGCGTACAAAAAGGATTAACGGTTTCAGTTTTTAGTGACTTCTCAGGTAATCCAACAGGCGATCAAGTCGAACTCGGCATCAAACTATGCTTAAAAGAACAACACGATGGTGTCATTGCCATTGGTGGGGGCTCATCAATTGATACCGCGAAGGCTATCGCACTTGTTGCTAGGCAGTCACATACATTATGGGATTTTGAAGATGTTGGTAATAACTGGAAAAAAGCTAATCCTGCCGATATTTTACCTGTGATTGCCCTCCCTACAACAGCGGGCACCGGTTCAGAAGTTGGTCGAGCATCAGTCATTACCGATGACATCGCCAAAATCAAAAAAATCATTTTTCACCCAAGTATGCTACCAAAACAAGTGGTTTTAGACCCTTTACTGACTGCGAGTTTACCGCCACATTTAACCGCCGCAACGGGTATGGATGCACTATCACATAATATGGAAGCGTTTTGCAGCTCATCTTATCACCCCATGGCCGAATCTATCGCCTTAGAAGGAATCCGCCTATGTAAACTCTATTTACCAATTACTTATGTTGATGGCAGTAACCTTCAAGCCAGAACACAGATGTTAATTGCATCAACAATGGGGGCTACGGCCTTTCAGAAAGGGCTTGGGGCAATGCATGCGATAGCGCATACCTTAGGCGCACGCTATAACCATCACCATGGTTTACTTAACGCCATTCTAATGCCTTATGTTCTGTGTGCTAATCAGCACTATCTGACAGAAAAAATGCAACGCTTAGGCCGCTACCTTGATTTAGAACAACCTGACTTTATGGGCGTGCTAAATTGGGTCATTCAGTTGCGTCAGGCACTCAATATTCCACATACCTTAGCGGATATTGGTCTTAATAACACTGATATAAAACTGATAGGCACAATGTCTTTACAAGACGCCGCAGCAGCTGGCAACCCGATCCATCTTAGTGCCGTACAATACGAAGAGATTTTCCAACATGCCATTAATGGCACACTTGATTTATAGGTGAAGCCATGAAGATAGGCATATTACTCTGTGATGATGTCAGAACGGAATTGCAGCCAGCGCACGGTAATTACCCTGAGATGTTCAGTACACTCATTGAACAAACAGATAGCAGTATTCGATTACAGTTTTACCGGGTAATAGATGGGCAGTACCCTCAGTCGTTAGATGAATGCGATGGCTATATCAGTAGTGGCAGCAAGTTCAGTGTATATGATGAAAGCCGCTGGATTTATACTTTCAAAGCTTTTGTTCACCAACTCTATACCCAGCATATTCCGTTTGTCGGTATCTGCTTCGGCCATCAAATGATTGCCTGGGCTTTGGGGGGAGAGGTCACTCGCTCAGA
Organism: Photobacterium minamisatsumaniensis; assembly: GCF_050336695.1. Classification (NCBI taxonomy): domain Bacteria; kingdom Pseudomonadati; phylum Pseudomonadota; class Gammaproteobacteria; order Vibrionales; family Vibrionaceae; genus Photobacterium; species Photobacterium minamisatsumaniensis. The sequence goes on from NZ_JAKJSI010000024.1 coordinate 57,103, forward strand.
TCATGGGTGGGGTCTTGGCATAAAAGGGGTTAACTTTGAGGCTGCGGCACTAAAACAACATAGTTGGCTAACACCCCATATTGAGCAGTTTTCACTGGTTGTCAGCCACCAAGATCAAATTTTAGAGCCGCCCAAAAATACAACAATATTAGCAGGAAGCACATTTTGCCCTTACTCAATGATACTGGTCGGCGAACATTTTCTTGGCATTCAGGGCCACCCAGAGTTCACCCCTGAATATTCATCAGATTTAATTGAAGCCCGAAAGGAGCTCTATCCGCAGGCTACCGCTGAAAAAGCGATAGTCTCTTTACAACAGCCGACTCACGCTCGTGAAGTTTCACAATGGGTGGTTAACTTTATTAAAAGCCGCGTTATGAATAAGGAGTAATTATAACGCCAATCAACGCTGCCTAGTTAGCCGCTTTACTGCGAAGAACAACCGCAATACCACTTAAAATAACCAATGATGCAATGACTAAACGTAGTGATAACGACTCGCCTAAAACAACCACTCCCCCAACAGCAGCAATAACAGGTACACTCAATTGGATGGTTGCCGCAGTAGTTGATTGTAACTGTGGTAGCACTCGATACCACAACGTATACCCCATCCCCGAAGCAATCGCACCAGAGACAACAGCATAAGCCGTACCACTAGCATCAAAGGTCAGCTGGGCTTTCATTATCCAACATAATACCAGCCCCATAGGAACCGCTAACATAAAGTTTATTTGAGTTGCCTTTATGGGAGAACTCACTTTTCTTCCCATTACCGAATAAACGCCCCATGCAACACCTGCAATACTCATTATTGCGGCTCCTTCAATTGAAGGCGCACTTATACCCGGCATCATCAATATAACCAAGCCGCCGAGTGCAAATAAAAAACCGCCCCATTGCCATCGTGAAAAACGCTCTCCTTGCCAGAAACCATAACCAATCATGGTCATCTGTACTGCAGCGAACAGAATCAGTGCACCAGCCGCCGCTGATAAATTAACATATGCATAAGAAAACCCCGCGGCATAGACAAAAAGCGCGGCTGCCATTGACCATGATTTGCAACTAGAAAGGCTGCTAGACCACCTGTTGCTTTGCTTTCGCTTCCCTTCTCCGCTGAAATATTGCTTGAGGATAGAGGTAAGTAATAGAAAAACAGCACCAGATACAAGTCGAATAAGCGTAAAGCTTGCAGGATCAATCGCTGTATCAAGCAATGCAATGCGATTTAGTAGTGAGTTGCCCGCAAAAGCCACCATCGTAATGGCTACAAAAAAAATCAATTTACTGTTTGCCATCTACTAGCCTAAAATTAATTATTAATAACAACAGCTACTATAACCGAAAAGAAAATAATTTTTGGCTATTTATTTCGTATTTAACAAATACAGCCATGGATATAATTATTTTTTAATCATTATCAACAACAATCTAATGTAAAGCCATAAACACCTCAAAACAAAAAACATTGAAGTTAATCGCAACAATTAAAAATTAACATTCCAATAAATAAAAAACTGGATTTCAATAGAAGTATACATGCAACTCAATGTTATATTTTCAAAAACTAAATTTATGTCAAATTAAAATAAAATCACATTTAAATCAGAGTAAATCAGAGTAAATCAGAGTAAAACGTTATAAATTAAACACATAAACAATCATCATCGGATTATTTTTACCTCACTAATCAATAATAACCTTATCACTTTTATTGTTAGTCAATAATGAATCATTTCCGTCTCTTATTAGCTCAGGGTTTTATGATAAGTACAACAACCACAAAAAAATGGGAAAAAGATGAAAAGCATTCACTTAATAAAAAAGTGGTCTTTGTCGTCAAAGGGATAAAAGGAAAAGGGCTAGGACACTGCTTTCGAGCATGGACAATTGCTCAATCACTGCCTGCGGGCATTGATAGAACATTTATTCTTTCCCCCAATAGCCATTTAGGCGTTAAATTTTTCAAACAAAAGTTAGAGGATAACGTTGCTCTTTCAGATAACGATGAAGATATTATAAATAAAATAATCGAAGCCAAACCTAAGCTTGTTATTAACGACATACTCAATACAGAACCCGGATATATTAAAACCATAAAAAAAATGAACATACCAGTCATTAATTTTGAGGATATTGGCTTAGGAAGTATATATGCAGATTGCGTTATCAACGCAGTTTATAGTGACTCAGGTAACCATAAAGTATTATTTGGGAAAGACTATGCTGATATACGAAAAGATTTTGTTAAGCCTACACGGGAAAACATTAATAAAAACCCAACCGTTTCCGACATATTAATATCCTTTGGGGGAGAGGACCCTACAAATTTAACGCAGAAAACACTGAATATTATTGCTAAAAATCCCAAATTATCTAGTTTCCATTATTACATTGCTCTTGGGCCAAGCTATCAGCATCAACACAACATTGAACATTTTGTAAAAACTAAAGGTATAAAAGCGACAATCATTGTGAACCAAGACATTGCTCCCCTCATGGCAATTGTCGATATGGCGATTACAGCCAACTGTAGAACAGTATTTGAAACAGCCTTTATGTGCCTACCAACGGTCGTGATCTCCGCCAACGAGCGAGAGTGCCTACATACCTTCTATCGAGAAGCCATGTTCCCCTACTGCGGAAACGGCCAACTCGTTAATGATGCGATTATTGAAAATAATATTCTGAAGCTCGCATATAACGCCGATATCAGACAAAGCATTGTCGAAAAGCTATTTACCATGGATCTGTCAAAAGGAATGGAACGGATTATCGGCCAGATATCAAAATTCATAGGGCATACCAATGGGCATCAACCGCTTGTAACCCACCATCTAACACATAACATCGAGAAGGAACTCTCATGAGTCATCAAGATCTTCCACCCTTTCCTACCTGGCCAACATTTCATCCAGATAGCCTGATAGATATTGTTGAACCGCTAAAATCTGGAAAAGTAAATTATTGGACAGGTGATAAAGGCCGTGAATTTGAACAAGCTTATGCACACTGGTGTGGTACTGAATTCGCTATCAGTTGTTCATCTGGTACGTCGGCACTTCATACCATAATTAGTGCGATGGATATTGGCCCTGGCGATGAAGTTATCGTCCCATCATACAGTTTCATTGCCTCATCCTATGCTGTACTTCAAGCTGGTGCCATTCCAATTTTTTGCGACGTTTGTTCTGATCACACCATTAACCCTGATCGTATAGAAGCGCTCGTCACTGAGCGAACCCGCGCTATCGTCGTTGTCCATTTATATGGCGTTGTTTGCGATATCGACCCGATATTAGAAATCGCTAACCGCTACGATATTAAACTCATCGAAGATGCCGCGCAGTGTGTCGGAGGGGTATATAAAGGAAGGAAAGCAGGCACCCTTGGCCATGCCGCTGCATTCAGCTTTTGCCAAAGCAAGCATTTTACAACGGGAGGTGAAGGTGGAATGATCACCACAAATGACGAAACTCTCGCATGGGAGTGCCGATCATTTAGGGATCATGGCTTTGATGTAAAACAAAAACTCGCTCTCTTAGAGATGGAAGAGAAAGACAAGTATATCCATAACCGTATTGGGTATAACTATAGGATGACCGAGATCCAATCCATTATTGGCCTCAATGAGCTCAAAAGGCTAGATACTTGGAACCTTGCCAACAGGCGTAAAAATGCAGCGCTCTACCGTGAAAGCTTGTCAAACTGCGAGCACATCGAATATCTCCCACTTGATACAGAAGAAAGGCGTAACGCTTACTGGCTATTTCCAATCGTCTTTAATCAATCATTCGATGAAGAACGTACCGATCGCGTGTACAAAAAACTCGTCCAGCAAGGGATCCCTGTCACCAAAGTGCTATGGCCTGAAGCTTACCGAGAAAAAGCTTACTCTGAGCTAATAGGTTTTGGCCGAGTCAATTTTCCGTTCCATTCCACTGAGTATACCGATTCAAAATCAATCGACTATGCGAACCAAGTATGTCCCATCGCTTACTCACTCTCCAAGCGCACCCTTAATCTACACCTGCACCCAACGTGGGAACCAGAACATATTGAAAGATGTGCCAGCGCGCTGTTAAACGCCCTTTACGACTCTGAATAGTCTCTTATAAATTTAGGTATATATATGACATTTCCATACAGAAATGAGGCCTTTTGGGGTGAGAAAAGAGCCCAACTGGCAGAGCAAGGTTACACCGTCATTGAGTCTGTTGTCCCCGCTTCGCTGAGGCAAGCCTCAATTGATGCTATTTGTGATTTTATGGCTGTAGACCTCAAGGACCGACGGACTTGGTATAAAGATGATCCAATTAATGATTCGGGCTCAGTTCCAATGCACCACCACCCAGCTTTTTGGCAAGTTCGTCAACACCCAGATATTTACCATGCTTTTGCAAAGGTCCTTGAGGAAGAAAAGCTTTGGGTAACGATGGATCGTGCTTCGTTTAAGCCACCCTGTCGATATGATCTTGAGCAATACGGTAACGATCAAAATCGGATGCACTGGGATTATGATTTCCGTAAATTGGACGAACCTGTCTATCAGGGGCTGATATACCTGACAGACACCGAAAAGAGCCAAGGCGCATTCGGTGGGCTACCTCAAGTTTACCGCCAAATAGCCAATAACACTTTTCATGATCCAGAACTGTTCGATAAATTCACTATCAATGGCCTATACCTTGAAGAGGTATACAAGTTTACAGAAGAAGATATCACCCGTATTGATGCCCCCGCAGGCAGTTTAGTTATCTTCGATAGCCGGCTACCACACGGTAATGTTTGCACACACCACTTTGACCCCCGCTTTGTCCAATTCATTGCAATGTATAAAGCAGGTAGCACACGACATGTACCTGAAGTTCTTCACCAGTCCAGAGAAGAGCGTATTAATTGCTATGAGTCCTCGCGTCCTCCCGCATGGCTTCGAGGCTGGCGCGGACAGCTTGACCCTGAGCCTTTTAAGCCTGCAGAGCTAAGCCCTCTTGGTAAAAAGCTTGTGGGGCTTGAACCGTGGTAAATAATAATCAGCATGCCAACTCAATAAAGCCCTTGAACCACAAACTACTCAGCGCTCTACCTATCGCCAGCTTATTCTGCGCACTTGGTTTTAACATTGGAAGTTGGGCTTCACGGCTTGTTGATCTGAAAATCGCAATGGCAATAACCGAAGCTCAGCTTGGGTTTTACTTGTTAGCCACTAGCCTTGGGGCTATCGTCGCCTTTCCCATTACAATTTGGTTTCTTCATAATCTTGGTGCTAGAAAAACATCGCTAATACTTGGAGTAGCAGCAACGTTATTACTACCACTTTTGATGCTTAACCAATCTTATCCCATCGGACTAATATTAATGTTTTTTGAAGGCATTTGTTGTGCAGGTATTAATGCTTCAATTAATACTCTAGGCAGTGACTTCGAGAAAAAACATCATATTAAGTGTATGTCACGTCTGCACGCTGTTTTTAGCCTAGGACTCGCAGCAGCAGCATTGCTCTCTATGGGCGTCATTCACTATATTTCTGATGAACTTATTTACCATAGTATTTTCGTATCAGGAGTACTCATCACCCTGATCATTTATGCTTACTTTGGTCTTGATAAAAACGAAGCTCCCACAGCTTCAGAGCGGAAAAAAGAGCGTAAACTCATCAATATAAATACCTTGATACTCGGTACCATTGTCTTTTGCGCAACAATCATTGAAGGTTCAATGAATGACTGGAGTGCCGTATATCTACGTGAAGTGATCGGTACGACAGCAAGTATCGCACCCTCAGGAATTTTAGTTTTCTCAATTGCCATGTTTATCGGGCGCCTATTTGCCGATAATTTACGTCAACGCTTTCCTGATCTTGTGCTAATCACAATTGCTGGATTTTTCGTTTCTACCGTCCTGTCTATCGGTCTATTTATTTCAGGGCTAGCGGCAACTTGGGTGTCATTTGCTATTGTCGGATTAACTGTTTCTTTAATTTCCCCTGCTATTTATGCCACAGCAGCAGCCATCGGGCCTGGAAGCCTTTCTTTGATGGCTACTTTTGGTTCTACAGGCGGAATGGTTGGCCCTCCGCTAATCGGATTTATAGCGACTCATTTCGGGCTTACTACAGGTATGTATATGGTTGCGGCAAGTGGCTTAATTATTACATTTGCTGCTATTCAACTGCTTCAACGCCAACAAACTACTCAACTTCGCTCAGTTTAGGATAAGGAAATATGACATTAATCAGCGTGATCATACCAACATACAATTGCTCTGACTTTTTAGAGAAGACACTTGAATCTCTCTGCCATCAATCACTGGCACATGATCGATTCGAAGTTATTGTGGCAGATGATGGCTCAAGCGATAACACCAAAGAGCTGACTTTCAGTTTTTCTCAAAAGCTTAATATACAGTACTGCTACCAACAAGATCAGGGCTTCCGAGCAGCAAAAGTACGAAACCTCGGATTAGCGCAGGCAAAAGGGGAATACATTCTTTTTCTTGATAGCGGTGTTGTATTGCACGCTAATAGCTTACAAATCCACATAGATAAAATTGAAGAAGATACCAGCTGTATCCATATTGGTTTCTGCCATGGCTTTGAAGAACATTTTGTGGCTAAAAACAAATTTAGCCAACTTCTCGCTGACAACAATTTTTCTGAATTATTTATTGCACTTAGCGCACATAACTCAAATCAAGATTGCCGCCAAAAATTACTCAATGAAATTGGCCACATACGTGGCTATGAAGCCTATCCATGGTTATTTTGCTGGGGGGGGCATCTTTTTGGTAAAGCGGCTTCATTTAGAGACATAACTGGGTTTGATGAAAGTTTCACTCATTGGGGAGGTGAAGATGTCGAACTCGGCCTTCGTCTTCATAAAGCAGGATATCAATTTAAATTAGTTTTAGAGGCAATGGCTTACCATATCCCTCACCCCAAAGCTGAGACAGCAAATGCAGAAGCTACACATAACAATTGTCACTACATTCATGCGAAACATCAGCTTCCTATTACAGGAACAATGATCACTAAAGATTGGGAAGATATCATTCGCAGCGTAGGCTAAATTTGGAAAAATGGGAAGATACTTATTGATTAATATAAGTGCATATATCTAAACAAATGCAGCAGCCTAGTACGCTGCTGCATTTCCGCTGAAAGTTTGAAAATTACACTTCAACCGTCACTTTCTTCGCTAATGACATTGCTAAGTTATTGTCATAATACGCTGCTTCATTAATAAAGTGCGGGTATGCTTCATAGTCGCCATCCCAGCAAACTTCACTACCATCAAACAATGTGAAAATAGGGTCACCATTGTTTAATACTTTGAAATCTGCATCTTGCACGGCACGGTGTACCATGCCTGCTCGCTCACCGCTTTCGTCTTCTGGTAACTTTAACGTTTCATGATATTTGAAAGCTTCATAGCTTGCAGGTAGTTCAGGCAAGCAGTCTTGATTATACAGGTCGACAAAATCAAGAATATGGGATGTCATTTCGTCCATCCAATCAAGAATATCTTGGCGGATCACCGATTGCGGCTGAGGCCCGACTTCAACAATCACTCCTTGGCTGGTGATTGAACTTAAAAAATAATGTTCTTCTACCGATACTTGATCTTCTAATACAACCACCGCATCCGGCATCTGCATTTTGACATAAGCACCAAGTTGGCGGTTAAAAGCATCAGACTGCAACAGTATTAACGAAGGCCCCATGTTACTGGTGGTGTTGTGCAGGTCGATAATGAAGTCGGTTTTAGCATTACCTTTTGGCCCGAGTTGAGCATTTAACACCTTAGCGCGGCTTTGTTCATAATTTGCTAGATTGTCATCATCTAGGTCGCCTAAGCCAAACTGTCGGTTCATATCACAATCAAGATAACGCTTATTCTCTTCAAACGCTTTTGGGTTTGCAAAAACCGTTTCGGTTGCGAATGTCTCACGCTTCACCAATGAAGGCGATTGCTGCCACTTTCGTAACAGGTAAATGCCGCTAAACTCATTACCGTGGGTTCCGCCAACAATGGCAACAGTATCAATCGTGTTCGTCCTTGTAGTCACCGCTTTAACTCGCTCTGTAATTTCTGAATTATCTTAGATAAACAGATAACAGTTTCAGAAAGGTTTTACCAGAGAAATTACGCGGTGTTCCCCCCTAATCCCGTTCATGATTTTAGAGAGCTATCTAAAACGTACATTAACATACAAATCATAACCGCTAATAAAAGCTGAATTTTTAAAAATAAAAGGGCCTGCTATGATTAATAACTTGCCCTTTTTAGTGATGTTAACTTCACTGTTATCGTACTATTTCAGTATCGATACATTAAAAGTATTATCTTTCGATATTTTAATTGTAAGATAGATTAGATAACACTGAGAGGTGATCCGATGAATATATGCCATCTTGGATCACATTGAGATATTCAAACGTATTAACACTCAATTTACCATTTACAAAAATATAATCGATATCTTCTTTTGGCTCTTTATCATATCCATGATAAGTATATGCTTGCCCCTTTATACCATTAACGCCAGCAAAGGGGGCTTTGCTGCTCTCTCGTGCATCATTAAACAAGGCTGTGAGCGCATGATAAGACGCTTCGTCCGAACGCTCAAAATTCAGGTCACCGAGAACAATGACCGCGTCATTGCCATCGCCAATAATGTCTTTAGCTTTTTCGCTCAGCAACTGAGCACTTTGCTGTCTTGCCACTTTACCAATGTGGTCAAAGTGCGCATTGAATACCAATACCCTTTTTCCTGTTTCTTTTTCTTCTAGACGCACCCAACTGGTAATTCTCGTCAGGTCAGCATCCCAACCTACACTCGCCACCATTTCTGGTGTTTCTGATAGCCAGAATGTCCCACCGCCTAGCTTCACATATTTATCATTGCGGTAGAAAATAGGCACAGCTTCGCCTTTTGCATTACCATCATCACGTCCGACACCAACCCAGCCATAGTCTGGTAGCTGACGAGCTAAATACATAATTTGGTCGTTATACGCTTCTTGCAAACCAGCAATATCAATGTCTTGTTTATCAAAAATAGAAACAACAATCCCTTTTCTGTTATCCCAGGTGTTATTTCCATCATATTCGCTTCCTACGACACTGTCTTTACTATTGCGAATATTGAAAGACATGACATTAAAATTTTCGGCAAGTACAGGAAATGCCATTGTACACATGACTAATAAAGCAAGCCTTTTCATTATTTACTCCGTTTATAAATAATTAAATATGGGGGGAATCCCCCCATATTTTTAACTATTAGAATTTGACGCTTCTATACTTTCTTGTGTGAATGTTGGGTAATTGGTTGGTTTATATGTATTGAGGTTAGTTTTAAAATTGCTATCTTTTAATGGAATGGTTGCTTTTCCATAATCGAAGCTATTTAATTTATTTCTCATCGCCTCATTACTTATCGCATCGCCAGTTAATTCATACCAACTGATAATGACTGGCGTAACAAAGTAACCATAATTATTCTCAGCCACTTCATCGGGCTTAGCAAAACGCATAGCATGTGTTAGCCCTCCATCTTTATGATAGACAAACTTAATCTGCTGGCCTTCCATAGGAAGATCCTGCACAGACTTAGTGTTTAGATCGCCATGTGCACTATAGCTACCATGAGTGATTTCTCCATTCTTGGTCCATACCGCGACATATTCCCAATCATGGCGGTGGCCAAACCAATCCCAACCGGCCATGGTTTGATCTTTTTCAAAATACAAAGAATAAAAGTGGCCGCAGTAACTATCACCCTGATCATCAATACAAGCATAGCGATGCAATGTATTTGATGTCTCCAGGAAATAGTCATCACGGCAATCACCAGTAATCGGCCCCGAGTTATTTAACCCCGGATTTTGTTCTCCACTGCGGCTGATCCCAGCTGCAGGTAAACAGCCATCAGTATCAAAATCAAAGACTGGTTCATTACCATTTATAATACCGTTAACAGGAACCGCTTCATCCAAGTGTTGAAAGTCAGCGGCTTCTGAAGTTGTTATAAACAGTAAACCTATTAGCAAGCTATATTGTGTTTTCATTGTTTTACCTTTTGTTTTTCAAAAAAGGCAATCAAACAATAAATACTGGCAAGTACGGCAAAATCTAGACATATTTATCAATTCATTGCCCGACTCTGTCTTATTTGTTCAAGTCTGAAATCGCCCCTTTTTCTAAATCAAGCTCAAAATGGTAGCTTGGCTGGCCACTAGCAAATTTAGACAAAATGCCAAATAACCCACCGAAGCGCTGTTTAAAGACATCACCAAACTGCATCGGATCAGTATGAGTACCCGAGGCATGACTATCGATCACATGACTTGCTAAGGTACTGGCAAGTAATTCGTATTGCGGCATGCGAGAACGATCAATATCTTTGAACGCTAGTTCATCAGCATTTCTTAAGCGGTAAAAATCAACGGCGAGATCAAAGCCATTCCACACTGCAAAATCTGATAATGCAATTCCTTGTTTGGTGGCAACCTGCTCTGCTTTTCGGGTTGCTTGAGCCCATGCTTTTTCAAAAGCAGGATCTTTAATCTCTGCTGGTTCAAATCGTACTGAGCTTTCCTGGCACATTTCTATTGACTGGCGACCATCACTTAAGCTGGCGACTTGCTCTTGGGTTAACGGACTATCAAGCTGACTTAAAATCATCATTTGGCGTCCATCCAACGCAAAAACCATCTGCTTTAGATCACAAGGCCACTCTTCAGGTAAAAAGCGCATTCTGGTTAATTCAGTGATATGCCAATTAGTGAATTCGTAATAATCACGAGAGGTGAGTACATCTTTGTTCCAAATCTCCTCATTACCTTTGGCCTTGAGGTGCTGCCATTCTTGCTCATAATGCTCAAACAACTCATTAAAGCGTGGGACTTGGTCTAAGATCACCGTTTCAACTTCAACTTGTTGTTTTGGCTTGAAGGTCAGGAGTTTGTAGGCCGGTACATATGCCGCCATTGAGGGTGCCTGAATATTAAACAGGAAGGAGCCATCATCATAGTGCTTTACACCGGTATCATTAAAATGCATATGGCCACCAACATGCAGTTTGATCCCTGTTTGCGCCAACGCTTTACTAACATCTTCTTTTGGCGAACGTGCCAACTGGAAATTACCAGCCCCAAAGATATCTTCGATAGTTTCAGCTGCATCATTGTAGAATTCCGTCATAGGGAAATGACTGAAGGCCACCAGCGTCTTACCCTGAGCATCAGCACGCTCTACAACATTTTTCATCCAATCAATAACATGCGCTTTATGAGTCAGCATTTTGTTATAGCCTGCATTTCCTGAACCAGCAAAGTTAGCAGCCAGCTCTGGCTGAGCCATATCAGCATCAGCGTTTGGAAGATATACATTGGCATCAATCGCTAATAACCAAAGCCCTTCCACTGGCTCGACTAAGTAGCTGGTATCAGGCACCATAAAACAAGCTGAGTAGTCTTCTTGCTTATAACTTCCCCCTGTTCCTTCATGACAAATTTCATACTGCCGCTTACCGTACTCTGCCTGCTCACCCGCGATTTCAAATGTATAATCTTTTTGGTTATAACTTGAATATGGTGTCTCCCAGTACACATTTGACGATTGAGGGAAGAAGCCAAAGTCTGCCAGCTCAACCATAAGCCCTTCGTAGCCAAGCTCTCGAATTTCTTCCGTACAAATGGTTGGTAGCTCATAGCCCGCATCAATCACCGTTGACGCACCTTCATAGCCTTGGCATTCATTTGCCCCTTTGCTGTAGATGCGCTGCGTTTTGCCATCCTTACCGAGGAAATCTCCCTCACCGCTTGGGCGATCAAATGGCCTAACCGGATCGTGATTACCTGGAGCTGCAAAAAACTCAATGTCGTGTTCGTTGGCGTATTTATCGAGTATTTTTTTCAAGCCTCGGATATGCACGGGTTGGCCATCATCACTAAAATCACCGGGTAGCGCGATGTATTTAACTCCTCGCTTAACGGCATCATCTAAAGCCGCCAATAGGGCAAAGTAATTTTCATTAAACAACCGGGTTGAAGTCAGCTGCGCATGCATGCTGCGGATTGTCGCTAACTCACCACTTTTGCTGTTTTCTAACCCTTGATAGCTGCCGTCTTTAAATTCACCGTAAACATCGTGAAAGTGGATATCAGGCATAAAAGCGACTTGGATATTCTCTGCTGCTATTGCAGTTCCAAGACCACATGAAAGAATGGCTGCCACACTGCTTTTTACGATCCTTTTCATCGAAGGAGTCTCCATGACAATTAATTATTGGGCTTTGGTAACTTTGAACTTCGGTTTTGCTTCTTCTTTCTTTTCAGGTAGTTCTTCACCCTTAAATATCAGCAAAGAGCCTACGGCAATAATCCCTGAACCAACGGCAATTGCGAGTACGTATACCCCCCAACTCTCTACCGCTAACCAACCATAAAAGCCCGAAATTGGAGCTCGGTTTACGGCACCTAGGCCTACTGCTAATGCCGCACCAACCGCAGAACCAATGACGTTAATGAGAATAATTTTCGGGTTGGCCAATGCAAATGGGATAGCCCCTTCCGAAACACCGATCAGTCCCATCAGCGTTGAGGCTTTACCTGCATCTTGTAAAGATTGAGGGAAACGTTGTTTCCAAATAAGGGTTGCTACACCGATGCCGATAGGTGGAATAATAATCGCGACTTGCGCCGCAGTATTCGGGTCATAAATACCGGATGCCAACATTGCCATCGCGGTTGTCACAGCGGCCTTGTTGATAGGCCCACCTAAGTCGAAACCCACCATTCCGCCAACAACAGCGGCAAGAACAACCTTATTACTGTCAGACATACCCAATAACCAGTTTTCAAGACCACGGTTCATCGCCGCGAGTGGATCGCCAATGATGTACATCATGACAAGGCATGCGAGTAGTGTTCCCCCAACCGGAATGATAAAAATAGGGCCCGCCGATGCAATTGATTTTGGCAGTTTCACCTTGGTGACCAGCATCTTAACGATATAGCCAGCAATAAAGCCTGCGACCAAAGCGCCAAGGAAACCTGTCCCAAGATCTTTAGCTAACAGACCTGCCACCATACCCGGAGCGATACCTGGCTTATCAGCAATTGAAAAAGCAATATAGCCAGCAACCACAGGAAGCATTAGGCTTAGGGCTAGTCCACCAAAACCATCGAAGGCATGGAACATTCGCACCAACGCATTTGCAGCTTCTGCATGACTACCATCCCAAATATTATCAATGCCATAAAAAGATGCGCCAATACGCGCAATCCCCATAATCACTGCACCAGCAATGATCAGCGGCAGCATATAAGAAACACCGGTCATGATAGCTTGTTTCACCTCGCTACCAACTGTTTTCTCTTTTTTATTCAACGTAAACTTAGCCATTATTTATTTCCTCACATAGCGCTTCGAAAACAGCGTCTCCATGTTTAATCGGATCGGCTACCGCACACTCCAATACAGGTAACCCACTAAATTTCTCTTTATTTGAAATCGCAATTTCTGCAGCAATAATACAACCATCCGCACGGGCAATATCATCTTCAGTTATTTCATTTTCAATACCTAGGCTTCCCTGAGTTTCTACTTTTACTTCATGCCCTAGTTTTTCACCGACCATTGCTAATGACTCAGCAGCCATATATGTATGAGCTACACCTGTCGGACAAGCAGCAACACAAACAAAAAACATAAGTACCTCTCTAACTTTTCACTGGATTAAAATAGAAAAAGCACAGAAAAGACATAATTGTCTTTCTGTGCTTTTTTATATAAGTAAGATATTGATGGCCAAAGATATTTACAGAAGAAAAGGATAAATAAACAGGGTTAGCATTATCATCTGCAGCCGGATCCCCAGCATTACGATGACATGACTGTATTTGCTTAACAGACGAATCACCAAAAACATGCTTTAGTAATTTAAAATCAACAACTTGAAGCAAAACACTTGTCTTTACATCATCTCTTGATACTAAATTATTTTTCTGCATGTAATGATGTTTCTGGGTATTTCCCTGCGTACTCAAACTCTCCCATAAGCTAGACCATTGAACAGCAATATCATCTAAATTATCATTTTTGTTATATTCAACTCCATTTAAGTCTTCAGATTTTGGAATCAATGAAACACTAATTTTTTCAAGCATCACTAGCAAAGAGAGAAGCCATTCGCTACCTCTTCCTACTATTTTACTTAAAAATAAAAGCTCTTTTAGCATTGAGTCCATCCAAACTAAATGAATAATTAACAAACAAATCGTATCAGCATTAACATCATAACGTCTAAGAGCAAGATCACATTACTAATAGTATTTAATTAAATAATTAGTGATATATATTTCATCCATAATCAGCTAATTAATAATATACATAGTTCGTAACAAGAATATTGCAATAAAATCCACACTATATTCAACTTAGGTTTTGATATGAACACCATCTTTAAACTTAAGAAACAATACTATGCTTGCTAAAATAAATGTTATCCCATTTCCTAACACTAGAGGAATATCGTGTGACATATATCCATACACTAACCAGCAAAATACACCAAAAACGAACATGATATACATGACTAATGAAATACCTGTCGTATCTTTAGTCTTCACGGTTTGAATTACCTGCGGTAAAAAAGACAATGTTGTACATGCTGCAGCTACACTGCCTAGCACTGCCGGATGCTCCAATAGATAAGGGAAACCAATCAGACACAAGCTAGAAACCACCATAACGTTCAAAGATAACATTTTCATTTTTGCTCAATCCATCCACGATTCTGCTGAATCATTACTACTTGGCTCGTCACGCCACTTGCTCAAATAGGCACCCTTTAAGTAAGGCTGTCGTTTGTTCTGCTGTTTTTGCTTGCACTGGACATGTCTGCATCAATTGCTGCCTAAAATCACTATGCATAAGCTTGCGGGCTAACTTAGAAAAGATATTCATGTGCGTACCATCATTATCATTATTGGATATTGTCAGCATGATCACCGTTAATACCTGCTCATTCTCTTTTTCATTCCATACAATTGGTTCAGCAAGGTGAGCAACAGAAATACTATTGTGCGTAACATGTTCTGATTTACAGTGCGGTACTGCTACACCAAAACCGAGTGATGTAGCAAAGATTGCCTCACGCTCCCAAATTGCTCGTTCAGCGTCATCACCTCGCTTCACCCTGCCTTGAACTTCTAGATTGTCCGTTAAGAGCTTTATAACATCGGCTTTATTTTTTGCGCTGCATTGTATTATTAAGCGTTCATCAAGAATGTCAGGCTGATTTTGTTGTTGCCAGAACATATCAATACACGCTTTAACCTCACAAGCGGTCTCTTTACTAATCACTGTTGTTAGCAGTTTTTCACAATCGCGACTGTCCAACCGACTTAAGTGAGCACGTAACAACGCAATATTCGGTGAAGACACACTTATTTCTTCAAACCCCATTGCCAATAGCAGTGGTAAAGCTTGAATATCCCCCGCCATTTCGCCGCAAATGCCTAACTCAAGTCCAGCTCGTTTAGCGGTAACAGCAAGGTCTCGCAAGAAAGTAATAAAACTAGGGTTTAAACTGTCATACAGTGACTTAATATGTTTATTGCCTCGATCACATGCCATGAAGTATTGGGTTAAGTCATTGCTGCCAATGGAAACAAAATCCACCCAGTTTGAGATCTTCTCCAGCATGTACAAAGTTGAAGGTACTTCAACCATGATCCCAAGTCGCCATTGACCAAGCTGATAACCTTCTGCGGCCAACTGCTTTGCGCATTGATGACATAGCTGATGAACCCATTTGACCTCTTCAACGCAGGAAACCATTGGGATCATAATATCAATAGCACCCGTTTGGGTTGCACGCAGTAAGGCTCTGATCTGGCTTTCAATCATTGCCTGGTGTTGTGGATACATACGTATGGCACGGTAGCCGAGGAACGGGTTTTCTTCTTGTGGTAAGTCAAGATACGGTAAAGGTTTATCACCACCAATATCTAGGGTTCTTATAATAACTTGCTTACCGTTTGCTGCGTTTACAACCTCGCAGTAGATTTCATATTGCTCCTGCTCTGTTGGCGCATTAGGGCTATCCATAAACAGCATTTCAGTACGGAATAAGCCGATCCCTTCTGCACCTTGGGTGAATGCAGCTTCGGCTTCCAGCCCTACAGCAATATTGGCGTAAAGTGCCATTGGTCGGCCATCTTTAGCCATGCCTTTGGACGTAACAAAAGGCGCTAACTCTTTTTCTTTTGCAGCAATTTTACGTCCTTCTAAATCATAGAAGTGTGCAACGGCATCATTAGGATCCCGAATCAAACAGCCATGTTGCGCATCCAAAATAGTCCATTCAGCCCCCTGTATGAATGGCTGTAAGTTATCGATACCTGTTAACACTGGAATACCAAAAGAACGCGCCAGAATAACTGTATGGGAAGTTTGACCGGCATGAGCTAATACGATGCCTTTAAGATGGGATTTGTCGAACGCAAGCAATTCACTTGGTGTTAGATTCTCGGCAATCACTATACTGTCCGAGATCAAGGCAACTGGATTTTTCAACGGTTTGCCAACAACAATACCTGCTAGCTGAACGCACAAATCTTCAATGTCTAGCGCTCGTTCTCTCAAATAGCTACTTTCGCTATTCAGTAGAGGGGCTTTTAGTTCACTGGCGGCATCCGCTATTGCCCTAAGGCTATTTGGTTGCGAGGCCTGATTTAACAGCGCGTCACGAAATATACTGTCGCAAGCGATCTGCCGATGAGCCTGCAAAATAGCCTGCTCTTCTTTTGCATTTTCACTCAATATAGCCAAAGCATCTGCTAGCTGCTGTTGTAGCTTTGCTAGACCAGTTAACAAAGACTCCGTAATGACCTCACTTTGCTGGAGCTCTGCTTTATCAGCCAGTTGATATAAATCGACTTGGCTACAAGAAACGGGTTTACCCTGTCCAATCCCTCTTGAAACCACGCTACCACGCACAAATTTGGGGCTTGCCATCACTAGAGAGACAGGTAATGGTTGATCGTCGTTATTCTCAATTACAGCAACTGTCTCATCACAATGTTCAAAATCATGCTCAATGAAATGCTTCATGTGCTCAAAAGCCGCAATTTCATCTTCACCGTCAAACACAAACTGGCAAACATCCCCTAAAACACTATCGGTTCCAACCAGTGACAACACACTTTTCGCGTTAGCCCTTGTGCCTTTCGTGCTATTAACCAAAGATATTTGGCACTGAAACGCTTGTGCTCGGCTTTCTATTTCTGCGGCTGGCCTCGCATGTATGCCATTAACCAGTACATTTTTAAATTCAAATTGTTTCGTCATGATAATACCTAATGCATTTGACAAATTTTGGGGGTGTACGAAGCCACTCACCATCATTGTGACGGTGAGGGTTTATTATCTATACGTTAGTTACCGTTCGGTTGGGCGTAACTTCAAAGCAATGAGTCCCTGCTTCGGAATCGTCGTCGTTGCTGTCGCCTCGACTTGGCCTCGCTCCATGCCATCGGCAACTTCAACCTGCCAACCGGATGGGAGCTCACCCAATGCTACCGGCTGACAGCTGTTATTTATCAACCTAACGATAATGGATTGAGCATCGTCTTCCGCGGTTTTAATCGCACTCACTGCAAGGGTTGGTAGATTAAATGCCATCAGGCTGAAATGTTCTGGCGCTCTAAACACTGGTGGGGCGATCATAAATCGCTGAACCACTCCGTTGTGCAGTGTTAGCGGGGCTGTTAGCCAATGCTTTACACGCTGGCACAACTGGGCTTGCATTGCTTTTCCACTGAACGGATACAATGCAAGGCGGAACGACAACGGTTTCTTTAGTTGTGAATCAGGGCTTGCGTCCGGTAGGCCGGACAAACGACCAGGGCGGTATTTCAAATCGGGCTTACCCACATAGCCTGCAGCACGGAACAACGTAATCGCGATTGACTCTGGGTACTGCTGATATTCACGGATCCCGTCAGTAAAAATCGCAATCCCGCCATGCTTAGTTTCGCCAGCGACCAAACTTTGCATTGGGTAGATAGGTACAGGACATGATGTCCATTCCTGCGCTTGCCACACAGACAGTGCTTGCTCATCATCACCTCGGCGGATCAGACCAATCGGCTGGTCGGCAATGCTCTCCCGATTTAGGAAATCGCCGTTGACGTGCAACTGTAAGCGATGATCATCAACTTGATTTTCAAGCTGTATCTGAATATCAAGTTGATCACTGTTTTGCTCTAGAGAAAGTACCATTTCCACGGTTTGTTCTGTGCTACATACTTTGTCAGCACGCTCGTGCAGGTTGCTCGGCAAAATGACCTGATAAGTAATGCTGATCGCTGAGCGTAACGAGCCATGGGATACGTTTATCTCCGTCGCTTTCGTCGTCAGTGTAATAAGGTGATCGCTGTGAGGCGCTGAGAAATCATAATTATCTCCATCGTCTCCACCATCGACTAACGTCAACAAATCGTCCCAATGCTCACCTGTGGCGTTATTTGTCAGTGCGACCTTACCAGCTTCATCAACACTCACCGACAAGTAGTCGTTGTGAATTTCCTGAGACCGTATGCTCTCAACGGGTTCATGCGCTTTCGGTTCATCATCACTGCAATCGCTATCTTCCAACCGTTCAATTAGAAGGCTACGATAGCCACAAGCTGGCAGCGCGTTCAAAGAAGCAACAATGCGATGGCGATACCACGATTTAAAACGTTCATCACCTAGCGTTGTTGGATCCTGAACAATAGCGTTGATATCAACCAACTGGCACGCATCAAGCTGGAACTCGACAGGCTCATCACCGTCATATAAAGCAAACTGGCGAGTCGGTAGCACCAACTCCAGCTCTACCAATGCATCACGCACATATGGCAACGGATTAAAAGCAAGTACATATTCACCGTTCAGCCCTTTGGTTGACGCATCTGCCAACTGCTTTAGCGTGATATCTTTCAATCGTTCTGCACTTTCTCGTACCGCTTGAATCCGCGCTAATACCTGCTGGTTAACTGAATCGGTATTACAGCCACCAATCGAGTCATGCGCATGGCTTTGCATCAGCTGCTTCCAATTCTTTTCCATCAAGCCATAGGGGTATTTCAACCCTAAGTGGTTAGCCACAGTTAGCAAAGGTTCTAACTGATTGACCATCAGGTTTTCAACATCGCTATTAAGCTTCTTAATATCGTATCGGGTTGAATAAATACCACGGTGGATCCGGCTGTATTTTCCATAAAGCATTTCACTTTCTACCACAGGCAGTGAGCCTCCAGTGGTAGCTGCGAAATAGTCCTCAAAGTGGCACAATTGATAACTGTAACCTCGTTCACTATTGGCATGTTGGATTGCTTGTACCGTCTCGCTCTGCCATGGCTTTTGATCATGCCCGCCCATAAACAGGAATTTTTCACGTTCACCAGGCCAAAAACGTTCGGTCATTTTTTGGTCAATCCCATCGAGGTGACAACTCATCGACTTCATACCTTGGAAGGCGCTATAACCAAACTCCAAAACCGCAGTCGTGACTTCGCTACCGTTCGGTGCTCGCCAAATGAACTCGGTATTTTCAGTGATCCCTTCCCAAATCCCACGCCAGAAAACACACTTATCGATATTAAAATGCTGCAACAGCTGTGGCAATTGCTCACTCTGTCCAAAAGAGTCAGGCACATACCCCACTTTCATCACGGCACCAAAACGCTCAGCATCACGACAACCCCATAACAAGTTTCTTAGCTGCGATTCACCATGAACAACACACTGATCCGTTTGTGTATACCATGGCCCCACCAATAACTTGCCTTTCTTAACCAGCTCAATAACACGCTGGGTATCTTCCGGAACAACACTCAAGTAATCTTCCAGCATGACCGACTGGCCATCGAGGACAAAGCAAGGTAACCCGCCATCATTTTCTAATTGGTCTAGCACCTGCTGCATGGTAAAAACAAGCAATACCTGAGACTCTTCCGTACTGAAGTACCATTCACGATCCCAGTGGGTGTGCGGCACGATATATGCTTTTTTATTCAACGACATAACACTAGCCTCTATGCTGATTCAGGGTGTTTAGTTTGAGATGATTCCAAGGTCTGCTTTTTAGCAAACTGGCGCTTCATTAATACGGTTGTTCCTATCGCGACAAATGCCACGCCTGCTGCTATTGAAACGAGGTACAGGAAGAAGTTTGAAGATAGGATAAGCGCTAAAATACCCGCAGCAGGTGCCTCGACTATAGAGCTAAATAAGATGACTAATGACGCAGAAATTGCACTGCCGATGGTATTAACCAGAATCAATGCAGGGTTGGCCAAAATGAACGGTATTGCCCCTTCACTGATCCCAACACAGGACATCATCAACGCAGCACGTCCATTCTCTTGTAACTCTTGGGTATAATATTTTTTTGCAATTATGGTCGAAACACCAATACCAAACGGTGCAATCATAATCGCGATATGAGACGCCGTAACGGGCTCATAAATCCCTTGTGCAAACAGACCTAAGCTCACCGTAATGGCAGCCTTATTAATTGGCCCACCCAAGTCAAAGCCCACCATAGCGCCAAGTACTGCAGCCATCAGAACCTTATTACCGCCTGACATGTCGACCAGCCAATTTTCCAAGCCTGAATTGAGAGCAATAAGCGGATAACCCACAATATATTTCATGGTGAACAATACGATTGCAGTGCCTAATAATGGGATAATCACCATAGGAAGTAGGCTACGAAACTCTTTAGGTAACTTAATATTGGCCAGCATCCAGCGAACGAGATAACCGACCATCAAGCCGCTAAGTAATGCTCCGAGAAAGCCCATTTGCATATCTCGAGCCAGCATTCCGGCAATTAAACCTGGGGCAATAGCAGGTTTCCCCGCAAGGCCAAAACCAACGAAAGCCGCAATAACCGGGAATAACAATGTCAGACCATATAAGCCAAACGTCTTAAGATCATGTATTACTTGCGCTAAGAAAGAGTTACTTTCATTTAAATCCACCCCCGTTAACGTTTCAAATAATGAGCCAAACGCCAGCATCATACCACCAGCAACAATAACAGGGATCATATACGACACCCCCGTCATTAAGGCTTCACGCAATTTATCTAATTCTGTTTTTTCTTTTTTTAATAGTAGGGCCACGGTCATTATCCTTAATTATTATTAATAATATGCACCATCGTTTCATACACTGCCGCGGGTTGTTTTATTGGATCGGCGACTGCACATTCCAATGTTAATAAGCTCTCAAATCGTTCAGCGCCATCTATTGCAATTTCAGCCGCAATAATTGCACCATCAGCTCGTTCAATGTCGTCTTCGGTGATCTCATTGTCTATGCCCGTACTCCCTTGGGTCTCGACTTTTATTTCCCATCCGTGCTCTTTGCCAAGAACTTCTAACGCCTCTGCCGCCATATATGTATGGGCAATACCTGTTGGGCAAGCAGCTACACAAACAATAAACATATTCACCTCTTTAACAGCTTTTAAGTCTGTTGATTTTCAAGAATAAAAAAACGGCAACCACCTTAAAGTGATTGCCGCTTATTTGATTGATATTAAAGTCTTTTACTAGAAGAACGCGCTCAAATAAATTAGCTACTAAGCTGTTGAACGTCACAACTCTACCCGGAGCATAACGGTAAAAACTCACAAGAGAACTCGCAGAGACTCCTTTAGCAAAATATAAATATGTGAGTAACAAAACAGAAAGTAACGTTCGCACTTGTGCTGCACAAGACAAAAAGTTACGTTTCCAGCGAGTGCAAGTTACACCATACCAATAGCGCACTTTCTTACCGATTAAATCACCAACACAGATATAGAGCTGATTGTAGCTTGAGGCTACTTCGTCAAACTCTTTATCAGAATCAGCAATTAAATTTTCATTATTATGAATGCAAGCGCAAGAATAAATAGCATTAACCAGAGTGTATAAAACACTCTGGATAAAGGCTATTAATGTCTTTGCATTCAATTTCATTCTAATTCCCACCCATGAAGTGAGATAATCATATACAGGATATAAAAAATATTGTGTGAGGTATTTCACAATTGATGTTTTAATCATTATTTATTTTTAGTACATGATATCTAGATCCAGTCATTTTATTTATCAATATTATATTTGTACTGGCTCGCCATTTAATAAGCTAAAGAGTCAACGTTCTACTCTTTTCCACCTAACAATACACGCCATAAACAGGAATGATTTAAGAATTAACTAAAAACAAACAGCCGAATATGTTGTGCTCTATCGATACCAAGCTCTACATAAAAACTCGACAATTCGGCTGTTGTTATGATGACTTACACAACCTTTACCTGAGCCACTTTCAAATAGGCGTGTAGCTCGCCGTTTTTATACTCTATTGCTGAATGGATGCTACTGGCTTTATTCGCGACAATCGCACTTTGATAGTGGTTGTCACCTTTGAAAATCGACAACTCAATAAGACCATCAACTAACTGCCAACTACCGGTCGTTCGTAAACGCTTAAACAGCGTAAACTCATCCAGTGAACCATCAGGATAAAGCATCAGCTCGGTAATATAGCCCGCACTACAGGTTTTTATCCAATGCTGAGTAGTCACTTCATCATGCGTAAAATGCCGTTTAGTGGTCAGCCATTCATTTAAGGCTTGCTGCTCTTCGGCGTCTGGCGTAGGCAAATCATGGCGTTCGAGCAGACGAACACGTGCTGACTCTCTGTAAAAAAGTTGAAGTAGCTGCTGGGTTTTCTTTTCAGACATCCTGATCACCATAAAAAAGCATTAGATAACAAACTGTAACGCTTCTTTATGACAATATTCTATTTAAACTCAATTTTTGCCAAGCATGTCAAAAGTTAACTTTACCTCTTAATGTCTTGGTTTGTCCCCGTTGTGTTTTTTTATCAACTCTACGTTTCTGGGAATTTCGGGTTGGCCTTGTTTCTCTTCTGGCTTTTTGCTGCACCACAGCAGACTGAATCAGTTCTTTCAAGCGCTCTAATGCATCTTCTCGATTCTTCTCTTGAGTACGAAACTGTTGCGCTTTAATGATAATAACGCCCTCTTTTGTAATCCTGCTATCAGACAGCTTTAATAGCCGTTCTTTGTAAAAAGCAGGCAAGGTTGAGCGTTGAATATCAAAGCGTAAATGGATGGCACTAGAGACTTTATTGACATTCTGTCCACCTGCTCCTTGGGCTCGAATTGCCGTTAATTCGATTTCCCAGTCACTCAGTTGAACAGCGTTTGAAATGTTTAGCATAGCAATACAGAAAAATGACTTCGTTAAAACGAAGTATATCACTTTTAATGCTTAACTCTACGTGATTACACGGCATGAGCGTTTGATCGATAAAAATCACGTATCGAAAGAAAAATAGCTAAAAGCAACAGGAAAGTACTAATTTGGTCGTTATACCCCTATACGTTTTTTACACTTTACGACATTACTACTCAATGAATTACGCTATTTCTCTTATTGCTGATTTCGGCCACTGGTTAAGGCCGTGGTTACTCGATATTTCCACGGCCATTATTGCTTGTCTTCTTGTGATTTTTGGCTCTGATATCAACCGAATTTTAAGAAAACAGCTGTCCAGCACACACTTTATCATTCGTACCACAGTGTTTATTTTGGTTCACTCATTTGGCTATGGTTTTTTAATCATCAAAGCATCGCCATTTTTATCGCAGCAGCTTGAACAATTACCCAACCACTGGCTCGTTGGTTTTGTTACGATTGCATTCATCGTTGTTGGAGCATGGGCACAAAGAAATAGGCAATTTGGTTAAACCCGATACCTATAATAACCAAGTAAGCTATACGGCCATATTGAAGATTTGATACATCATGATTAACCACAGTGATACACCGCCAATAGCCATTGATGTAATAACAGCCAACTGCTTTAACTTTGAAAATAAGATTGATTGCTGCATACAAACCCCCTAATTTAGCAAGTACTCTTAACTCTATAATTAACCTCTTTGCAACATTATATTACCTTGAAATATAGAATTAAGCAGAGATTGAGATCACCAAAAACATGCTTGACCTAAAATGCTAAACCTTTGGCCTGTATAGCAAAAAGCCCAGCAAAAATGCTGGGCTAAAAATCAAAACAAATACTAAACCCTTCGGTAAGGTAAGTAAACAGGCTCCCACATATGTTCGGCAAGTTCCTGCTCGATATCTCGACCTCTCAGTATACTCTTTGGATCTGTCGCTTGAATATTCTCTAATATTTTGGTGGCGACGTGCAACGAAACATCTTTCAATTCGCTTATTTGTGGGAACACACACCCTTTAGCTAAATCCTCTTCACTAACACATTCTGCAAGGGCATAAGAAGCCATCGTAAACATATCCAGTGTGATCTTTTGAGTCTGCGCAACAATTGCTGCTAAACCAACACCGGGGAAGATAAATACGTTATTACCTTGGCCAACACGATAGTCAAAACCATTATAGCTAACATTATCAAATGGACTTCCCGTAGCAACGATAGCCTGACCATCACTCCAGAGGTAAATATCCTCAGGCAATGCTTCACAATTTGCCGTCGGGTTCGACAATGGGAAAATCATTGGGCGAGACGTGTACTCCATCATTTTTTGTACATGCTCTTGTTTAAATGCGCCACCAATGCCACTTGTACCTAACAAAACGGTTACTGGATAATGGTTAATCAGCTCAGTAAGCGACACTTTATTTTCTTCAGCTGTTTGCCAGCCCTCAGCTAAATGGCGTGGTTTTGCATAACGCTTTTTATATTCATCAAGACCAACACGATCATCAAAGACTAAACCTTGCGAGTCGAGAATAAAGATTTTATCGCGTGCCGTTACGTGCGAGCAGCCTTCTTTAAGTAGGCCTGCATAAATTTGATCAGCAACCCCTACACCACCAGCACCTGCGCCATAAACCACGTAGTTTTGATCAGCTAGCGATTCATTTTTAACTTTAACGGCTCCAAGAATACCCGCTAAAACAACCGACCCTGTACCTTGAATATCATCATTAAATGACGGAATAAAGTCTTCATAATCTGATAGGTTATCGAAGGCATTCGATTTGCTGAAGTCTTCCCATTGTAGAACTGCTTTGGGGAAATTACGTTTTACTTGATGAACAAACGCCTGAATAAAGTCTTTATATTCTTGGCCACGCATACGCTTGCGAGGCACGCCAAGATACATTGGGTCATCGAGTAAATCTTGATTATCAGTACCAACATCAAGGGCAATAGGTAAACAGTGAGCAGGGTGGATACCTGCACCCAAGGTGTAGAGTGACAACTTTCCGATTGGAATACCCATGCCACCAACGCCCTGATCACCAAGGCCTAAGATGCCTTGGCTATCAGTCACAACAATAATTTTAATGTCTTTACCCGTGAAGTTACGCGCCAAATCATCCATTTGATCCACGTTATCTTCAGTAATATATAAACCACGTGCTTTCTGGTAACGGTGACTAAACTCCTGACAAGCTTTAC
Source organism: Photobacterium minamisatsumaniensis (assembly GCF_050336695.1). Classification (NCBI taxonomy): domain Bacteria; kingdom Pseudomonadati; phylum Pseudomonadota; class Gammaproteobacteria; order Vibrionales; family Vibrionaceae; genus Photobacterium; species Photobacterium minamisatsumaniensis. Next base: position 82,647 of record NZ_JAKJSI010000024.1, read on the forward strand.
CCACCGTAGGGGTATAGATAATGGGAGTCATTTCATCGATATGACGAGAAAGTAATGCATAGAAGAGTGTTTCATTACGATCTTGTAGCGCGCGTAAAAAAAGGTATTTTTCAATATCTGTCGATGCACTTTTAAAGCCGTCGTAGACTCGGTTTAGCTGGTCATCAAATGTTTGTACTCGAGGTGGTAATAAACCACTTAGCTGGAATGCTTCACGCTCTTCATAACTAAAGCCTGTACTTTTATTTAATGTTCTGTCATTTAACAACTCAGTACCGGTTAGTGAAACAGGTCTAAACTCATTTCCTTCAGCATCTTTCCAACGCAGATATTTGCCAGTTGTCATTATGTTCCTCCATTTACATTTTTAGTCATTATTTTTGGTTTTTAGCCATCACTATTGTAGGGGTTTTCATTTGTTGATAGAAAACCCAACAATTGTAAAATTTTTGTATGACAAAAAATGTGATATCAGAATCTTTTATGACATCTATATCATAAATGAGTGATGAAGCGTCTACCTTTATGAACGGTGGGCTTTTACTTTAAGCATTCTCTTTTTCGTTTTTTCTATTGCAGCCTGGCTACGCAACTTAATGTTTTTTCGCACTTTAACCAAGTCACTCATAACGACACAACTCGTTGACATTGCTGGCATTTCCATAACGATTTATATTTTACCTTTTGCCACCAATTACGCTTTAGCTGGATCATTTGAACATTACAGCGACTACACATACCGCACCTCGATACTTAATGTTGACTTAATTAACACCATAAATATAGTATGACGTACCGTATCTAATTTCAAGTCAAAAAAATGTCAGACACTGGTAATTAGTTGACACTTAGTAAGCTTCTTTTTCGGCAATTACAGCTACCGCATAACAAATAAACTGTATAAACCCCTCGCAAACAATCGGTTGCAGATACCGTTTGCGTATATATTCCACTCACTCAGACAGCATAAATTTGATCGCAATCACAAAATATAATGTTTCAACAGAAATGGTTTGTAGGGTTTTGTAACCTCCGTCACCTATTCAGCTGGGAAATACAAAATGAAACTGACAAAAACAATAATTGCAGCATCGATTGCATTGGCTGCTCTTTCAGGCTGCAACAGTGATGATTCGATTACGACTTATAACGAAGCTCGCTTTGCGACATATAACCTATCGTTTGACCGAGCGACTTATGAAGATCTTGTTGCCGAAATGACAATGAGCCGCGATGCTCAGAGCACACTGATTGAACGCTATAAGCAAGATGACTCTTCACTGTCTGATGATGAGATCGAAATAGCTAAGAAAATCATTCAAATTCGTAATGTTGCAGAAACTATTCAACGTGTACGCCCAAATGCATTTGTCCTAGCTGAATTTAACAATGATGGCACGGGTGAAGACATGGCAGCCCTAAACGGATTCCATGATAACTACCTTGCCCATGCTCAAAACGGGCAAGAGCCAATCAGCTTCCAATACAAACAGAATGTTGCAACCAATACCGGTAAACCAAGTGAGTTAGATCTAAACCTAGATGGCACCGCTAGCGGGACTGGTGATGACGCTTGGGGGTTTGGTTTCTATCACGGCCAATATGCGTTTGCTGTATTCTCGCAGTTTGAAATTGATGAAACGAACGTTCGCTCTTTCCAAGACTTCAAATGGAAAGATATGCCAGGTGAAGAAAACATTGAAATCATCAGCTGTGAAGGTGCTGAAGGTGAAAATATTTGCCCTACAGGTAAAGCTGTTGGTGATGCTTGGTACTCTGATGATGCTTGGAGCGAATTCCCTCTTTCATCTAAAAACCACATTGATATCCCAGTGCTTGTTCCAACAAAAGATGGCAACCAAGAAACTATTCACTTCTTAGTTTCTCACCCTGCTCCACCTATTTTCGACAACCCTGCAAAGCATAATACTGAACGTAACCGTGCAGAGCTTCAGTTCTGGAACGACTACATCGATTCAAAAAACTACATGTATGACGATAAAGGTGTTTTCGGTGGTCTTCCTGCGGGTAGCAAGTTTATTATCGCAGGTGATCTGAATGCAGACCACCAGATGGGTGATGGTGATCGTGCAACAATTGCCAACCTAATCAGCCACTCAATGGTTAATGTGGAAGGTACTCTTGGTAGCTATACACCCGCGAGTAATGGCGGTGAATATTGTTTGAATGAAGGTATTTGTACTCGTAATCCAGATACTCCTCACGCTCAAAACATCACAAGCACCAGTGGCCTACGCCTTGATTATGTCATTCCTTCCGCGACACTTGATATCAAAGACTCAGGTGTATTTTGGCCAGCAGGTAACGAAGACGGATACAATCTTGTCTATGATGAAGAACTAGGTAACAGCAAAGGCGTTTCTTCCGACCACCGTATGGTGTGGATGGACTTTGATCTAACCAAATAATCTTCATTTGCGTTTAGTAACTTGATAGAAAGGGTCTGATATTGTTCAGACCCTTTTTTGCATCTCCAATACAAATTTTCCCACTCACCAACCCATCAAGTAAACTTTTACTAAAATTACATATAAGCTACTCAGGTTTAGCTTCGTGAAGTTAATCGAATAAGCCTAGTCGGCTAACGTATAAAAACCATACAAATACTGACCAAACAGCCTAATCATCCAGACCATAGCCTCTTACTTGATTCTTTTAGCTCGATCACACCAAACTATCCTGCCTACTACAAAAATGTGATCAAGTTAAAGTAAAACAATTTCACCCATATCATTTAGTAAAAGTTTTACCAATAATCACCTCAGATAAAGATTAGTCGTTACTTACACGACCCCACTTACGAATAAGAACGTCGGTTAAGAAACCGGGAGGCAATGTGAACAACTGGGAAAACTTCCTTCACTTACATGAGAACCGTATGGCGCCACGCGCATATTTCTTCTCATACCGCTCAGAAAAAAACGCAAAGACATTTCAGCGTGAACTGAGTAGCCACTACCAATTATTAAGTGGCCAATGGAACTTCAGCTATTTCACTAATCCTCTATTAGTACCCGAGGAGTTCTACTCTCAAGAAATGACCGATTGGGGCAATATTACTGTTCCGAATATGTGGCAAATGGAAGGCCACGGCGACCTTCAGTACACCGATGAAGGTTTTCCATTCCCGATTGATGTGCCTTTTGTACCATCAGATAACCCAACTGGTGCGTATCAGCGTACGTTCTTCCTAAGTGAAAGCTGGGATGAGAAGCAAACCATTATTAAGTTCGACGGCGTCGAGACTTATTTCGAGGTTTACGTTAACGGTGAATACGTTGGCTTTAGTAAAGGTAGCCGCTTAACAGCTGAATTCGATATTTCAGCATACGCGAAACCTGGTGCCAACCTACTTTCTATTCGTGTAATGCAATGGGCTGACTCAACCTACATTGAAGATCAAGACATGTGGTGGACAGGCGGTATATTCCGTGACGTTTACCTAGTAGGTAAAGAGCTGCTTCATGTGCAAGACGTAACCGTTCGTACCGACTTTGATGATGCATACCAAAGCGCAACGCTTTCTTGCCAAGTTGAATTAGAAAACTTAGCGACCACACCGGCTGGTGCAACACTGGAATACGCGCTGTACGATAACAATGTTGTTATCTCGCAAGGCTCATTAGATAACTTGATCGTTTCTGACAGCGCTTCAACTCAGTTTTCAGTTGATGTCGTAAACCCAACTCAATGGAATGCTGAAAACCCATACCTATACCAATTGCTACTAACGTTGAAGGATGCAGACGGCAATGTATTGGAAGTGATCCCACAACGTGTTGGTTTCCGTGACATCAAAGTACGTGATGGCCTGTTCTACATCAACAATAAATACGTGATGCTTCACGGTGTGAACCGCCACGATAACGACCACCTTAAAGGGCGTGCTGTTGGGATGGATCGCGTTGAAAAAGACTTAGTGCTGATGAAGCAGCACAACATCAACTCCGTACGCACCGCGCACTACCCGAACGACCCACGTTTCTACGAACTGTGTGACATCTATGGTTTATTTGTCATGGGTGAGACCGATGTAGAAACACATGGTTTTGCTAACGTTGGCGATCTCAGCCGCATCACCAACGATCCCGCCTGGGAAGCGGTGTTTGTAGAGCGCATTGAGCGACATATTCACGCCCAGAAAAACCACCCTTCTATCATCATGTGGTCATTGGGTAACGAATCTGGCTATGGCTGCAACATCCGTTCGATGTACGATGCCGCAAAAGCAATTGACGATACGCGTTTAGTTCACTACGAAGAAGATCGTGATGCTGAAGTCGTTGATATCATTTCTACCATGTATTCTCGCGCACAACTCATGAATGCATTTGGTGAATTCCCACATGAAAAGCCACGCATCATCTGTGAATACGCGCACGCAATGGGTAACGGCCCGGGCGGTTTAACAGAATACCAAAATGTTTTCTACAAGCATGATGCTATTCAAGGTCACTACGTTTGGGAGTGGTGTGATCACGGTATTCTTGCTCGTGATGAAGATGGTACTGAATTCTACAAGTACGGTGGTGACTACGGCGACTACCCGAATAACTACAACTTCTGCATGGATGGTTTGGTATACCCAGATCAAACTCCTGGCCCAGGCTTGAAAGAATACAAACAAGTCATTGCACCTGTAAAAATCCGTGATTTCGATGCACAAGCTGGCACCTTCACCGTCGATAACAAACTATGGTTCTCTAACATCGATGATTACACCATTACTGCCGAAATTCGTGCAGAAGGTGAAACCATTGCGGTACAACAGATCAAAGTAGAAGAACTCGCTGAAAACTCTAGCCGTGAAATCTTGTTAGATATCCCTCAGCTTGATACTCGTGAAGTGTTTGTTAACTTCACCGTTCGTAAAGATTCTCGCACTGCATACAGTGAAGCGAACCACGACATCGCGGTTTACCAATTCCAAGTAAAAGAGAGCACGGCTGAGCTAGAAGCTTTTACCACCAACAACGCAACTGCGCTGGAAGTTATTGAATCTCGCTTAGATTACATCGTGAAAGGTCATAACTTTGCGCTTAACTTCTCGAAAGTGAACGGTAAGCTGACATCTTGGCTAGTGAATGGCGAAGAGCTAATTGCTTCAGAGCCTAAGCTTAACTTCTTCAAACCAATGATTGATAACCACAAGCAAGAGCACGATGGTTACTGGGAGCCCGCTCACCTGCAAATCATGCAAGAGCATTTCCGCACGTTAAATGTAGAAGAGAACAACGGCAAAATTGAAATCACGACCACCAGCATCATTGCTCCCCCAGTATTCGATTTTGGCATGCGCTGTACTTATCGCTACCAAATTAACACGCAAGGTCAGCTAAACGTTGAACTTAGTGGCGAACGTTACGGGGATTACCCTCATGTCATTCCTGTTATTGGCCTAGACCTTGGCATCAACAACGACTTCGACCAAGTGCAGTACTACGGCCGTGGTCCAGAAGAAAACTACCAAGATAGCAAACAAGCCAACATGATTGATGTGTACCACTCAACAGTTGCTGACATGTTTGAAAACTACCCATTCCCGCAAAATAACGGTAACCGTCAGCATGTGCGCTGGGCAGCACTTTCAAGCCGTGCAGGTAATGGTATTGCGGTGAAACCTCAGCAAGAAATCAACTTCAGCGCATGGTTCTACACCAACCAAAACTTACATGCCGCACAACACACCATCGAGCTAGAGAAGAGTGGATACATCACCCTAAACCTTGACCACCAAGTCATGGGGTTAGGTTCAAACTCTTGGGGTAGCGAAGTATTAGACTCATATCGCGTTTACATGGATGAATTCCGCTACGGGTTAACACTTATCCCTTTCCAAGCCGGTGACTGTTCAGCTCAGTCATTAGTCAACCATCAGTTCGATAACGGCTTTTTCACCACGGGTCCATTAAAGAAGAACGAGGCATAACCCATGATCGTTTTAGAATCTCTAGAGCAATTTAAAGTCGTCTACCGCGACGGTCGAAAATGGAACCGTTGTGTAGAAGCTATTGAAAATATAGGCAATATCAAAGATGGCGTTATGTACTCCATCGGCGACTCACTGGCATACATGATTGAAAGTGGCGTGGCATGTCAAACAGAAACCTTCACAGGTAACCGTCGCTATTTTGATGTGCATTACTACTTAGAAGGCTGCGAAACTGTCGAATTTGCAGAAAAAAAACAACTTGAACTAACCCAAAGCTATCAAGATGAAACCGACCGCGAATACCTCACTGGCTCTGGCGAAACTCGTCAACTAAAACAGGGACACGTCGCCATTTTTGATAACAACAATGCTTACCGTTTCCATGGTGGTAACCGTGTACGCAAGGTTGTACTCAAAGTCACCATTGAAGATGGTTACTTCCTAAACAAATAAACAATTTAATTATAACGGGTCAGGCATAGCACCTGACCCTAACCAACAAAACGCTCAATAGCATTTGGGCTTATAATAACGACGTGATTCATCGGAGAACAACATGTCTGATCAACTTCGTGGCACGATAGGTAAGTTTGCCTTACTGTCAATGACCCTTGCAGCGGTATTCAACGTTCGCAACATTGTAAACAACAACATAGAACTTGGCTTAAGCTCTGCCCCTATCTTTTTGCTTGCCACTATTGTCTATTTTATTCCGTTCGTGTTTATCATTGCTGAATTTGTGTCAGCAAATAAGAACTCTGAATCAGGGATGTACGATTGGTTGAAAAAACCGCTTGGTACCAAAATGGCCTATTTAGGCTCGTTCCTATATTGGTTTGTAAACCTATTCTGGTTTGTATCGCTGCTACCCAATGTTATTTCGTATGCCTCTTACGCGATGCTCGGTTATGAATACGCATTCTCACCAGTAGTGACTTCTGCCATCTCGATTGTTTTATTCGCTGCAGCGACGCACATTTCAACTAAAGGTGCGACTTGGTTGGGCCGAATTTCTGAGCTTGTTGCTTACGGTGTATTTGCCCTATTCGGAATTTATGTCATCGGTGCAATTATGGCACTTGGTGGTGATCACGTCCCTGCGGAACCTATTACTCTGGAAGCGATGACCCCAACAATCAACTGGGCAACCATTGGTATTATGTGTTGGATTTTCCAAGCAGCGGGCGGGGCAGAAACAGCGGCTGCATACCTAAAAGATGTGAAAGGCGGTCAGAAAACCTTTATCAAAGTAATTATCTCAGCAGGTGTACTCATCGGTGCCATGTACGCGGTTGGTTCACTATTGGTAAACGTATTCGTTCCTCGTGAAAGCCTCACTTATGCAGGCGGCATGGTGGAAATTTTCACGGGTATGGCTCAATACTTCAATGTGTCTGAATCTTTAGTTGGCCGTTTCGTTGGTATTGTCCTGTTCATCGCAATGTTTGGTTCGATGATGATGTGGACAGCAGCTCCGGTTAAAATTCACTTCTCTGAAATTCCAAAAGGTATTTACGGTGAGAAAACAACTGAGCTTAATGAGCACGGTGTGCCAGTTCGCGCAGCTTGGTGGCAGTTTGCATTCGTCGTGGTAATGTTACTAGTCAGCGGTTTAGGTTCTGAGTCTGTACAAGACATGATGAACGTAGCAATCAACCTAACGGCAGGTACTGCAATGCTTCCACCTATCTTCATTATGGCTGCTTACTTTGTTTTCCGTCTGAAATACGACGATACACCACGTGATTTCCGCATGGGCTCTCGTAAAGTAGGTATGGCTGTTGTGTCGGTTCTTATTGTTATCTTTATCGTAAGTATGACAGCTTCTGCATTCCCAACAGGTGTGAACTTAATGAGAGCCTTCTTCATCAACGTCTTCATGACAGCAGTATTCTCTGCAATTGCTTGGTGGTGGATCTCTCGCTTTGAAAAGAAGCAAGCTCAAGGCGAATCATTAGAGGCCGTTAAACAACAATAAGCTTCGTTCTAGACTCCCCCTCTAGAAAATAGAAAATATATTAGCCCCTCGAGCGTTTCGCTTTGAGGGGCTTTTTTAATGCAAATACAACTTAATTATTCACCAAGCAAATCAATCCTTCACCTCACCTTTGAGCGTCATATACACCTAAAACCGCCTTAAAATTAACTGGTAAAGTTTTACTAAAACCAGATCACAATTTAAGAACGTATTTATTAAAAACCCATTAAATACCGCTACACTTCCGTTCGAAATAATRAGTTTATTGATATATACGTCAACAAAGAGCCAGTAGAGCTCTCGACGGTCACTTTTTACACTTGAGTAGAAGTTAATAAAATGAAACGTAGATTTACTAAAATAACTCTGATTACGAGCTATATTCTCACAGCCCTATCCGCCAACGCTACCGAAACAGAAGCTAGCCATAGCGACACTCGTCCTCCAGAAAACCCATCAAAAACCCTATTCAACTTTTATGGTGAACTAGGGCTTGGTGGTCATGTCGCACTAGAAGGGAACGATAAAGGCCGTTACGCTGATGGGACTTACATCGAAGCAGGTTTAGCAATTGAACATGGTAACTGGTTCGGTCTTGCTTATCTGGAAGGCTGGACAGTACAAGCTGACGACGAAGGCACTGCATGGGCAACTGGCCATGGATGGGGAGGGTTCGAAGGTGGCTTCAACCGCTTTTACGTTGGCTATCGCACAGACAATAAAACAGAATTTATTGTGGGACGCATGGACTCTTCATTAGATGACGTTCAATGGTGGGGTGATGCAACCGTCGAGTATGGTTACGTGATCTCTAACACTCGCGATGTCAATGTCGGTGTAAAAATCCAAAACTTAGAAGGTAAACTTCGCTATAGCGTTTCATTCGCGCCTAAATCTGACTTCTCGGAAGACGATGCGCTTGTCCACTTTGGTAAATACGATAGATTTGCTGACCAGTGGATTGATAAAAATGCCATGGTCAATGGTTACGTTCAATATGACGCAACGGATGCTCTTACGCTAATGGGAGGAGCAGAAGCTCGTAGCAATGATGGCGGTGAGTTATTTCTAGTTGGTGCTGAGTACAAAAACATTGCTGCTCGTGTATGGCACGACACCAATAAAGGTAATCGAAATGATGAACAGTCGATTGAACATGGTGATGGTCCGAATGGTACAGAGACTGGCTTTCAAACAAGTACTTGGTATGAAGCTGCACAAGGCGTTTATCTTTCAGCAGCATATAACTACGCTAACAACGAAATAGACGGTTTAGATGACAAGGTTACATCTTACATTAATGCTGGTGTGTGGTACGAGTACGGAAATGGTACGTACGCAACAGCCTTTGATAGCCGGTTCGGCGTAGGCGCAGACACTGAAACTGGCGACGCGCAAGTGTTCGCAATGCAATACTTCTACTGGTAATAACAGGAACTCATCATGAAACTGAATAAATCATTCGTCGCTTTAGCTATCGGTGCGGCACTTGTTGTTACTGGTTGTACAACAAATTCAAACACTGAAGCGCAGCTTCAAGCAAGCCAATTTAAAAATGTCATCGACCGTACTGGTTCTCCAGAGTACATGCGTGACTACGATTTCGATGACCACCAGCGGTTCAACCCATTTTTTGATTTAGGTGCATGGCATGGGCACTTACTTCCTGACTCTGACGCTGGTATGGGTGGCTTCCCTGGTACAGCGCTACTGACAGAAGAATACATTAACTTCATGGCAGACAACTTTGACCGTTTAAGCGTGTTCAAAGACGGGGAAAAAATCACGTTTACCATGGAAGCTTACAGCTTACCTGGTGCACTGATTCAAACATTGAAATCTGACGATGTGACTGTTGAGATGACGATACGTTTCGCGTCTGACCGTACCTCGCTACTTGAAACTAAGATCACCACCGATTCTCCAGTCGCGCTTGTTTGGGACGGCGAACTGCTAGAAAAGACGCATGCTAAAGAAGGTGAAGCGCAAACAGCCAAAACCATCGCAGAAACCTACCCAGACTACAACCGTCAGATCGTCGCAACAGATAACGGGGTAAAAGTAACATTCGGTAAGGTTCGCTCTACATGGGATCTGTTAACTTCTGGCGAATCTGAATATCAAGTCCATAAGTCGATTCCAACCCAAACGCAAGTTGATGGTTTAGCCTTTAGTTCAACGGCAAACATTGATGGGTCAACGACGATCTATACCACTTACTCGCATGTGTTAACAGCAGAAGAAAACACGGCAGAGCAAGCTGAGATCAAAAAGATCTTGGCAAACCCTACCGATTATCTTGCGGCATCAGAAGCACGCTGGGAAGGCTATCTTGAAATGGGCTTAACCAACCCTAACGCAACGCCAGAACAAGAGCGTGTAGCTGTTAAAGCGATGGAAACCTTAAACGGAAACTGGCGTGGCGCAGCTGGTGCAATGGAATTTGACTCCGTAACTCCATCGGTAACGGCTCGCTGGTTTTCTGGCAACCAAACATGGCCGTGGGATACTTGGAAACAAGCGTACGCCATGGCTCACTTCAACCCAGAAGTAGCAAAAGACAACATTCGTGCGATGTTCGCTTACCAAATTCAAGCTGATGACACAGTACGTCCATGGGATGAAGGCTATGTGCCAGACCTCTTAGCATACAACCTAAGTCCTGAGCGCGGCGGTGACGGCGGCAACTGGAACGAGCGTAATACCAAACCGAGCCTAGCAGCTTGGGCTGTGATGGAAGTCTACAAAACCACCGAAGACGAAGCCTGGCTCGAAGAAATGTATCCAAAGTTGGTTGCTTATCATGACTGGTGGCTACGTAACCGTGACAACAACGGTAACGGCATTCCTGAATACGGTGCTGCACTAGATAAAGCGCACAATACACCTGAAGGCGATATGTTCTTCACAGTAGTGCGCGGCGACGAGCATGAAACTATCGTAGGTCAAGAAGCGCTTGATAAAGTGGTGGCTGAAGGCGGTTACGACTTCATCGAAAGCCCTGCACAAATCGCAGCTTCTTGGGAATCAGGTCGTGATGATGCAGCAGCATTTGGCTTCATCGATATCGATCAGCTAAACGAATATGTAGCAAATGGCGGCAAGCGTTCTGATTGGGATGTAGAATTTGCTCAAAACCGCGCAGAAGATGGCACGTTACTAGGCTACTCATTGCTACAAGAGTCTGTTGATCAAGCAAGCTACATGTACAGCGATAACAAATACCTAGCCGAAATGGCTGACATTCTTGGCAAAGATGCTGAAGCAACAGAATTCCGCAAGAAGGCTGAGCATCTTTCAAACTACATCAATACTTGTATGTTCGATGAGAGCACTAATTTCTTCTACGATATACGTATTGAAGACAAACCTCTCGCCAACGGCTGTGCTGGTAAGCCTATCGTAGAACGTGGTAAAGGCCCTGAAGGCTGGTCTCCACTGTTTAACGGTGCGGCAACGCAAGAGCACGCTGATGCTGTGGTTTCAGTAATGAAAGATACTGAGGAGTTCAATACACACGTACCACTCGGTACAGCGGCACTATCTAGCCCAGCCTTTGGCCCTGATATTTACTGGCGTGGCCGCGTATGGGTCGACCAGTTTTACTTTGGTTTGAAGGGAATGGAAAGCTACGGCTATCGTGATGATGCTATCGAGATGGCAGGCGCTTTCTTCCAGAACGCAGATGGCCTAATTCAAGATGGACCTATCCGTGAGAACTACAACCCACTGACGGGTGATCAACAAGGCGCACCAAACTTTTCTTGGAGTGCAGCCCACTTGTACATGCTGTACAACGATTTCTTCACTAACACTCAATAACCCCACCCTGAAAATTTAAGACAATTTTCATCGGTGAATATGAACCCTAGGTCTTACGCTTAGGGTTCATAACAATGTTAATAACCAGCTAACAATCAAACACACTCTGGTTCAAGTGCCCTTAGCACTAAGCGATCATTCTCAATACGTTTAATCCAACCATCAGCTTCCATTCGGTTTAAAACTGGGATCAAATACTTACGGGAAAGGCCTGTGCGCTCCCTCGCAGCAGCGATGGCAAACCGTTCGCTCTCGCTATATCCAGTAAGTAGATCTTTTATCAATCCTTCATACAAGGATTTCTCATAGAAAATCTTACCTTCCATCGGCACGGCAAAGCCCAAGCGGACAAGATTTCTCAACTCTTTTTGTGCGCCTGGAATTTTCTCTTTTTCAGCCTCATAACCTTGCTTACCAGCTTGGATCATACGATCGAGAATTTTTTTCGCCGTCGCAGATAGTTGAGCTTCATCTTTGCCTGAACCAAGCGAGTATAGCTCGCCATTTTTACGTAACAATCCTTCTGCCGCTAATGAGCCGAGCAAGGCCGAAAGTGGCGGTATGGCTATCTGACACTTGCCACTTAGCTCATTAACCGGCATATCAATCTGCTCTTGCTGGAAGATCTGCTCAATTTGCTGGAAGGTTGTTTTGAAGCATTCTTCCGTAAATAGCCAATCATCACAGACCTTATAGCCTGATTCATCCAGTGTCTGCTCACCGCGCTTAGCATAACCGTACATCGCCATATTAATGGTGACATAATCTTCCCATGCAGGGTGATCGGGCATTGCCATTAAAAGCTCATACAGTTTCTGACGATGCTGCTTTTCAACCGCACCAGACCAAACAACTGCACCGCAGTTTAAAATCCGACTGCCACCATGTTGAATTAACAAGGCTCGCTGGTTCCAAAAGCAACAGGCAGACTCTTTCAAACGTAATCTGGCCAGATTCGTTCCTTTGAACACAAAGATCTTCGCTAGGGTATTAAACGATCCAAAAGCGACTTCAACTTCACTGTTGTTTCTAGACTGCTTTCCAGGTAAATAATCCTTAAATAATAAGCTGTCTAAACGGATAATGATCTCGTTGGTGACAAATGGTGCATCTCTCGCCTCAACCAGACAGAACCCCCGCTCAACTTCTTTTTTCTTTACCCCTTTTAGGCCAATCGCCACCCGTGATACCGGAAGGGCAGTATCAATGCTCTGGTGATAAGACTGTAAGCTTTTGACTTGTACTTCTCGACCAGAAGGCTGCATGATCAGTTTCTGACCAACGCGGAATTCACCGCCGCACAGGCTACCAGTTACCGTAGTGCCAACTCCATTGACGGTAAATACACGGTCGATATAAAGGTGTGCCCCACGCTTCTCATCAATCCCCACATCGCGGTCATCCACCATACTATCGAGCTTGTTACAGATATGATGGCGAAGCTGGTCAATACCCTTGTTCTGATGAGCAGAAACCACCATAGAGTCAGGAATAAAACCTGCAAGCTCAAGGAACTGCTCAAGGGCTTCTTCTTCCACCAGCGCCAGCATATCGTTATCGACCAAATCAGATTTGGTGATCACCAAGGTGACATTTTCAATCCCCATTGATGCAATAACCTTAAGATGGTCAGTCGACATTTGCATCCAGCCTTCATCGGCTGACACAACAAACAACACCATATCAAGGCTCCACACCCCTGCTACCATATTGCGTATAAAGCGTTCATGCCCCGGAACATCAATAACCCCAACAGGCTCGCCGTTGGGGTGCTTGAAATACGCAAAGCCAAGATCGATGGTCATCCCTCGCTTCTTTTCTTGCGGTAAGTGCGCCGTCTCTATACCGGTTAATGCTTTGATCAACGCTGACTTGCCATGATCTACATGCCCAGCAGTGCCTACAACGTAGCTCATTGCAACACCTCCGCCAGCTGGCTACGTAAATAAAACACTTCATCATTGCTGATAGTTGCCATGTTCAACTGCACTCTGTCGTGCTTAATAACCCCAATCACCGATAATGGCCAATTTCGCATCACCTGCAGTAACTTTTCGGGCTTGAAACGGCCAGCATTCGGCTCGATCTCTATCGACCAAGACGGATCACTCTGATCGGGCAGCGATCCACCACCTACGGTCATTTCAGAACGTACTACCGTTACCTGATCCCCAAAATCTTCAGCCAATCGATGAGCACGCTGCTCAATCGCAGACAAATCGGCTTGGCGTTTAACTTCAGCCACACCTTTACCGCTATCAAGCAGATTGAGTTTGCGAACGACGAGCTCTTCAAGCAATGAGTAAACAATGCGACTTGGACGGAATGCTCGCATCATCGGATTTTTCTCTAGCTGATGAATCAGCGATTGCTTGCCAGTTATTAAACCCGCTTGCGGGCCACCAAGAATTTTGTCGCCAGAAAAACACACAATATCAGCGCCAGCTTGAATATAACTTGCCACCGTTGGCTCATCAGGCATAACTTCTGTTGTTGTACCTGAGCCTTGGTCAACGGCCAGTACCACATGCTCAGGCAGTGCTTGAGCTAACTCTTTCACATCGGCAGATTCCGTAAAGCCACGGATCTTGAAATTTGAGGTATGAACAATGAGTACCATCGCCGTATCATCAGTAATGGCGTCCAAATAATCTTGTGTTGTCGTGATATTCGTCGTGCCGACTTCAACCAATTTAGCCCCCGATAAAGCAAGGATATCGGGAATTCTGAAGCCTCCGCCTATTTGAATTTGCTCACCACGAGAAACAATCACTTCTTTGCCTTTGGCGAGCTCATGTAGCATCAAGTAGATAGAAGAAGCATTGTTATTGACAACCAACGTGTCTTCTCCCTTTACTAAGTGTTGCATTAACGCTTGCAGCAGCCCTTTCCGCTTCCCTCGCTTACCCGTACCTAAATCGATTTCAAGGTTATTATAATGAGTGTTTACCTCACTCACACTTTGCCACAAATCGGCATCTAACGGTGAGCGGCCTAGGTTAGTATGAACAATAACACCAGTGCCGTTAATCACCCGCTGAAGGCGCTGCTGATTAACCAACCAACAACCACGCTCAATATGATGATAAAGCTGCTCTAACGAAAATGGGTTAGCTTCAGGGGTCTGGAGGTGCGCCTTTTTATAGGTATTCACTTGGTCACGTATGATGTCGGCCACCATAGGACGGCTCAATCGTTCGATATAAGCGGCAAGAAAGGCTTGTTGAAGGATTTTATCAATCTGAGGGATCGAAGATAAGGTGCTTACGGCCATAATATAAAGCCCCATTAAGATTAAAAAATTAAGTAAATAGTTGGTCTTTTATTACCACCAACTATAAGAATAATTAATCGGGCTTTATCGAATTAAGGGGGGCATGTATAACGTACAATTGAATTTATAATTTCAGTGGTAGTTAATATTCCACCATAATCTTAAAACCCTGAATAAAACATGAATATTATTTCAGGTTATTCTCAATTCATCGTCATGTTTTAATATTTAAAGTTACTAAGTGAATATTTACGCCATACACTTAGTTATAAAAGAGTTGGCGGAAGGAGCAGGAATCGAACCTGCCAAAGCCTATTCAGCTCACGTCGGTTTTGAAGACCGGGAGGGCCACCAGACCCCATCCACTTCCGCGTTTGATGGAGCAACTATAATATCTAACTCGATGATTTAAAAGTATATGAGTCAAATTTCGTGAGCATGCAGGCAAAATTAAAATCGTATGCAATTATAAGCTTATAATGTGCTTTGTATAACATTAATAAAATATCATAAAGGCTAATCGATAGATAAAAAACCACATTTAAAAACACTTATAGCACATTTATTTCACATTTAACTTAATTTATATAAAATGGAATATAAGATTTAATAACTAACACATAAGTAATATGTTATTAATTAATAAAACAAGAGCCAAAGCGCATTTATCATCTCGTAATAAAAATATAATTATGTTTTAGACAAGGATAGACAGGCACAACTGTGAGATACGACAAATTAGAGATAATTAGCAATAACTTAAGTTTAGCGAATTTATCAACACATATTAAAATCACTCACCGCGATCATATCGATGATGTGCTTAAGTTTACTCGCGATAAAGTACACCTTGGGGCAAAGCTTGTATCACATCCTCTCGCGGGCAGTGTAAAACCCCACGAGACACCTTATCGTAGCATTGTGATTTTCAATCAGCAGCAAGGGTTAGACATGGAGTCGCTAAATACCATAGAGCAAGCGATCGAGCGTTACCAAATCCTCTGCACACCGAATCCAGAACACCTAACGCTGACAGCATCAAAAATACACCGCCAGTTTCCAGATAAGCAAAATAGTGATTTTCAATTTATTGATCTACAACTCGTCAAATCAAGTCTTAGTGCGCTGGGAATACGATTTGCGGAATATCAAGCGGCCGTCGTTTAATCTAATCTTCTTCTAAAGGGGTTGTCTTTCTTCAATAAACAACCTCTTTACTACACCTTTCACTGTTCACACTTTGCCAACTCCGTGAAGTGCTTGTGAAATTAGCTAATGCCTCACATCACATCAAATGACATAACTCTAACTTTAACTCATTAAAAAGACAGTAGAATAATTATACCCAAGTACACGATTTTTAAGGGATGGCATGTCTAATATTCAGCCTCAACATTCAATGCATAATGATACTTGCAAGGCAGAGCAGGTAGGCCGAGTGACAGTTGTTTGTTCAGAACATCAGCTGAATTGGATGCATGATATTGATATCGCCAGTGTAGAGGTCGTCATCACAACTGCTGCTGATTGCTACAAGTATAATCTGAAGCGTATCCCTTCCATACTGTTCCATGAGTATGGGTTCATCACCAGTGGGATTAAGCTATCAACAGCCATTCAAGATCTAGAAAAAATCTTGCTACGAAGAGCGAAGTTCAGGAAAAAGTAGTGATGATAAATTAATCTCAGGAGTATGTTTTCGCAACCTGCGGGGCATTCAACGATAAAATAAGCAGCCTAGTCGGCTGCTCTTAGCATTATGATAATCTAACCGTAAATTATGGTTCTCTAAGCAGAAAACACATTGACCTCGGAGATTGTTTAAACCACAGCAAACTACTTAGCGAGTGTCTCTTCAATTTTCAACGTTCGCTCATTTGCCGCTCGGTTACTGATTTCGTGCATAACAAATGTCTTCGCATCACGAGTCCAAGCTTGGCCTGACTGTTCGTCGTATTGGTGTGGTAGCTCAATACCAGCAGGTGCATAGGCATCAATACCCATACGCTGAGATGTCGTGATAGTACGCAGGCTATGCTCGTAGAAGCCAACAACAACTGTTTTACCTAAATCACCACCCGACATTTTTACTGCCTCAATGGCAACACCGTTAGTACTTAGGTAAGTCAATGAGCCATCTGCAGCAATATGAGGGTTAATTGAAGTCAGGTGCTCTGCTGGAATACGGTCACCGATAGATTGCGCAATTTCCCACTGCGCGTATACAGGCTTACCTGTTTGCTCGTAAATTTCAACGACTGTATCTGCTAGCGCTTCGTTCATTGGTCCTGGTATTTGATTACCATTTTCTAGAACACGGTTACCAAATGCATAAGCTAAAATACTGTCTGCTTCATTCAATGGAAGCTCTTCGCCCTTCCAAGTCAAAATATTATCCATCAAGAATTCAGCAGCATAAGCAGCAACGGCTTTATCTTCTAACTGAACTTCTAACTTCTTGGTCATAGCATCTTGTAATTCAGCATCTGTTAATGCGAATGCTGGAGCGGCAACAACGGTTGATAATAAAACGGATAGCAGTAACTTTTTCATATTTATGGCTTCATCTTGATTAATAACTATTGAGCACCTTATCAAGATAGGTTGAGTCACACCTTTTCACAAGTCGCACAATTACACACACTAACAAGTTATTACCCAAGCGTAACGTGAAGTAACTTTACGTTACCTCGCCACAATGACGAGATCCCATAAAGGCTGAGAATTCGAAATTAAAGTACATATCAGCTCAAAATATCACCCCCCCAAAGCACCACATGATCGCATCTTTTTGATAACATTTGCACGTAAAAGCTGAGTATCTCAACGTGGTAAAGAAGTACCTGTCGGTATAATTTTACGCCAATAAAAAAGCCAACCGTTTCTGGCTGGCTTTAACTTATGTCAGCATTCCATGACACAAGGATCGACTTAAATTGCTTATTTGGTAAGCTCTGCGGCTGTGTCTACAAAAATCCCCTGAATATCTTTTGCCTCACGCTCAGTCTGCCCGCCATGCTTTAGAAATGCTTCGATGATGGCTTGAGTTTTCATCTCCTTTGCGCGTTCCAAGAAGTAGCGTAACTCCAATTCCGTGCCAGCGTTTTCATCTTTAATAGAGGTCTCTATGATCTCTTTGTACATCACAATGTCGCGAATTTCCAATTGGCTCATGACACCAAGAGTCTGGGTCAGGAAGGCTTCTATTTCCGCCTTAGGTACATACTGAGTAATAATATTCAACGCTTCTGCTTGCTGGGCCGTAAAGTCATTGCCAAGAAGCAATGCCTGTAACGCCTTGTTTTTACCCATTCTTCTTGCAAATTGCACCGCACCTTGACCACCTGTTGGGATGTTAACGTGAATTTCGGGTTGAGCAAATGCTGCGTTTTCCGTGCCATAAGCCAAGTCGCACGCCATAACGAATTCATTACCGCCCCCACGCGCCACACCGTCAACAACGGCCACCGATAACTGTTTCATTGCCTTGATGTTAGCGATCATATGATTAAATTCAATCGATGCAGCTTGCCCCCCTTGAGTGCCGTTTATCACATTTAGATCCAAGTGAGCTAAGAAGAACTGCTCATGAAGTGATTTGAAAACCACCACTTTTGTATCGCGGATATCTTTTAGCGATAACACAAAGGCATTGATTTCATTGATCAAGTCAATCGTCAATACATTCACTGGCGGATTATCGATAGTGACTGTTGCAATACCGTTATCATGGGTAATCGATAATGTTTTCATGAAGTCTTCCTCACTTGAATAGATGGGCTTAATCAGTTTAGGCCCTCATTGTGTGGCTACTATAAATTTGTCACCGATGAAGAAAAATGCTCAAATTGGCACATTATTGGTGCATAAATAGCAACAAAGGTGGGTATGGATTTTTCTAGTCGATTATTACTGCTACTTGAAGTAATAGAACTCGGTTCATTTACCAAGGTTTCCGACCAAAGAAATGTCGATAGGTCAGTTATCTCAAAACATATAAGCCGATTAGAGGAAGAGCTTGGCGTACGCTTGCTAAACCGGACAACCCGCTCACTTTCATTAACTGCAGCGGGTAATGAAATGGTGAACCAAGCGACATTGTTACGGACGCTGTTAAATGACACGCACCGACTGGCGCAGAATTACCATGCTGAGCCCAAAGGCGTTTTGAGGATCACCAGTTCAACCTTGTTTGGGCGTCAATATGTTCAGCAAGCGGTGCAAGCCTTCCAGCAACAATACCCTGATGTAGATATTGAATTACGCTTAGAGGATCGGGTAGTCGATATGGTAAGAGAAGGATTTGATATTGGCTTTCGTATCGGCAAACCCAAAAACTCAAGCCTGATAATCAGAAAAATAGCGCGTAACCGATTATTGATTGTCGCATCCCCCGCCTTTATTAAAAAGCACGGAGAAATCAAGACAATTGAGCAATTGGAATCATTACCCGCAACGGTCTACGGTGCTCCGGGGTTGTTGATTGATAAATTTAGGTACTTCGATAACAACAATGAAAGCAAGCACTTGCAGTTGAACGTTGCCTATAAAGTGAATGATGTAGAGATGATCACAAAAAGTGCCGTCGCAGGGAACACCCTCGCTATTGTAACGGCGCAGATGATTGAAAACGAAGTACTGGATGGAATGCTGATCCCGATAATGACTCAGCTTCACTTAGATGATTTCGGTACTTTTTATGCCGTATACCCTCACCGAGATGCCCCCGTCAAAACAAAATTGTTCATTGATACACTTAAGTCCATCATCGGTGAAGAGTTACCATTATGGGAAAATTATATCCCTCATTTTGAGACGATGTACGGCCGCACAAAATAGTCGTCAACAAATAGTGAGCTAAACACTAATGACCATTGTGAGACATTGCTCTTCACCTTTTTAATATCAGGCTTAGCGCACGCATCGTTCAAATTAACACCACTAAAAAAGCCAGCCGTTTCCGGCTGGCTTGAACTTATGTAATGGTTAAACTACATAAGGCTCGGTTTAGAATACCGTTTGCTCATCAATCTTGGTTTGAAGTGCTGTTAGCGCTTTTTCTACAAGCTGACGACGTGCGTACTTCTCTTCTTTCGGCTGCATCTTAGGATCACCCAGTGGATGAGGGATCGCAATTGCAGGGACGATGCGGTTTGCACCAACGGTTTTAGAGATAGGCACGACAGTTAAAACGTGGACTACAGGCATTACTTTTTCGATTTCTTTTAGCATCGTTGCGCCGCAACGAGTACAAGTGCCTCAAGTGGAGGTGAATATAGCTGCTGTCACCCCTGCCTTCTGTAGTTTCATCGCAATTTCTGCACCATACGCTTTGGAGTTCGCTACCGAAGTACCGTTACCAACCGTGGTGTAGAACATGTCATGCAAGCTTCCAATAACACCTTCTCGTTCCATGTCACGCAGTACATCAACTGGAAGAACTCGGTTCGGGTTTTGGTTACAGGCTACAGGATCATAACCACCGTGGGCTGTTTCATGAGTATCTTCAGTCAAAGTTTCTAAACCTTGAATGCTGTACTCACCGTACTTTGATGCGCTTGATGATTCAATATGGTCAGGGTTACCCTTTGGCACCACACCACCAGAAGTAACCAATGCAAACTTGGCAGTGCTTAACATTTCAATCGGTGGTTGAGGTTCAACACGGTCAAACGAAGGCATTGGGTATTCAGTGATGAACTCAGGGCCTGCCAATTTGGCAATCAACAAGTCAACTGCGCGCTCTGAACCACGCTTTTCTGCGAAGAAGTTAACGCGGATACCACGTGGCATATAGCCCGCTTCTTCTGGTGAGCCCATTTCACCTTCGGTATCAATGAAGCGGTTCACCATATTCACCATCGCTGGAATGGCTTTGCGCATACTTGCTGCGCTATTACCCGTTTCAACCATGTAAGCATATTGGCGGAATAACTCGTAGCCTGGGTTTTCAGGGTACATACCCGAGATAGTCGTGATACCCATCTCATGCGCCACTTTCGCTACCGTACCACAAGCCATGCCATAACGACCTGCGTTGAAGGCTGGGCCTGCAACCACTAAGTCAGGTTTTAGCTGCGCTAAAATTTCCTGAAGGCCATGGCAACATAGGCTTTCATTCTCGTTGAAGTAAGAGTCACCACAAATAATGGTATGGGTGATCTCAGCCTTATCCTGTAGCATCGTATTCACTTGCGTGCCAACGCCAACTGTACCTTCTACCACTTCCATCGGAATATGGGCCATCTCTTCGCCACCTTTTTGGGCGAAAAATTGGTTCAAGTAATAAACTACTTTCAATGTCATGTGAGTATCCTCGCTTAGCTTGCTTTGGTGGTGAGGTGATGGAAACCAAGTTCACTGGTTGCGCTAAGAATAGCTTGTAGTTCAACCGTGATAGAGCCATCTTCATGCAAGCTGCCTTGGAAACCACCGGCAACCATATCAGCGTAGCGGTCATGACCGATCACTTTGTCCATCGCTGGTAATGTCACAAGTTGGTTAGCATTACCGTTAGTGACAACCGCATCAGCGCTCTTATGAGAATCCGCTAAAGACTGGCTTTCACCGTTCTGGCCAGCGTACTCATCGGTTAGCAACACGGTTTGAATGCCTGCTGCTTCTAATTTTGCACAGTTCATCATCAGATCGGCATCTGGGTTACCAAAGCCTTCTTCACTCACGATGGCGGCATCCCAACCCATTTGCTTTGCAAGTTTCACAACAAAGTTTGAAGAGCGTTCTTTATCACGTAGCGTCACGTTTTCGTTAGTCACGATAGCGCCCATGAAGTTGTACTTCGAGCCGTGGTGACGATATAGGTCGTAAATTACTGGGCTATTCTGGTGTACATAACTGGTGTTTTTGTCACAAGCCGATACACAGTTACCGCTGATGATTGCACCGTCCATCACTTCAGTTGGGTACATCAGTGTAGGAAGAATACCTTTTACATCAACACCGTAATAGTAGCTATCGTGTAGTAGGCCTTGGCTTTGCAGCATGTAAACATAACCCACTTTGGGCAGGTTAGGATACTCAGCCGCCTGCTCTAGCAGCGGTTTTGTTTCGTAAGTCTGAATCTCGTCTGGCTCAATATCAGCCGCCAACTGACCAATCCAACGCCCCGCTTCAAGCCCAACGACACGAAGAACACCTTCGTGATCATACTGGTTACACGACTCATCTACTTCACACTGAATCACGAGGTTCATGGTTGAAGAGAATGGGGTGTAATCCGCACCAGGGCCGCTCATATCCAGGATACCTTCCTGGAAGCCAACAACCTCACCTGTAGTGACAACCGCCATGCCTTTTAATACATGAGTACGGCCTTCACCCACCATATCTTCTTCACCAAGATGACGACCAGGGAAAATGCTCCCACCACCGTTGACTTTCACTCGAGGCTCAATTGCATCTTTAACAGGCATAATACGGATACTATCGCCAGGTTTTGCAATTGAGAGTTCAATTGAGGTGATACGGTGATCAAGTTCTGACAAGTAGCCGGTTAGGGCTTGCTGATCGATAGTCACAGTGTTTTCTTTAACTTCGCTTACTGGCCCGAACGCCAGATCACGAACGTGAATATTGCCTAGTTCGAGTTTCATTTATTTCTCCAAACAAGCGTCAATTGGGTTTCTGTTCCGTTGAGCTAGGCTCAAGACACCTTAATGCCTTGGCCAGCTTCAGCGAATCCAACGACCCAACAGGGTTCTTTACTATTACTAAATTCAGTTAATAAAGCGTCCAGACAATCTTGCGGGACAGCAGCAAGCAACCCTCCGGAGGTTTCCGGACAACAGAGTTTTTGCTGCCAACTTTCATCTAACTCAGAGTCAAACGCCAAATCGTCACGGTAAGCCTCGAGGTTACGCTTGGCACCACCTGGGAATAAACCCTGTGCAGCGTAGTCTTCAGCTTCCGGTAAAAACGGCACCTGACTGGCATTAAAGTGCATGCAAACGTCACTCTTCTCTGCCATTTCTAACGCATGGCCTAGCAGTGAATAGCCTGTTACATCGGTACATGCTTTCACTGGGTAACGGACAAATATCTCAGCTGCTTTACGGTTAAGCTTTTTCATACTGTCAGTTGAGGTTTGTATCGCCTCTTGACTCGCCTTACCCCGTTTTGCAGCGGTTGAAATCAACCCGGTACCAATCGGTTTGGTTAACACCAAGACATCGCCACTTTCAACTGCGGCCTTGGTTTGCACTTTTGAAGGATGAATTGTACCCATCACTGATAAACCGAATTTTGGCTCATCGTCTTCCACGGTATGACCGCCCACCAACACCGCGCCAGCTTCACGGACTTTCTCCGCGCCACCTTTAAGGATTTGGCCAACAATGTCTTGTGGAAGATCTCGAGGAACACAAAAGATGTTCATCGCCAACGTAACCTGACCACCCATGGCATACACATCGCTTAATGCGTTGGCAGCAGCAATGGCGCCAAAGTCATAGGGATCATCGACAATAGGAGTAAAGAAATCCAATGTCTGAATTACAGCTACATCATCGTTGATTTTGTAAACGGCAGCGTCGTCACTTACCGTCAACCCCACCATCAGATCGGGATACTCTTGTTCGGGAAAAAGGGGTGAAATGGACTGCAGAACCTGCGCCATGGCCTTAGGGCCTATTTTCGCAGCTCACCCAGCTTTTTTGGTCATCTGCGTCAGACGTACTACTGTATCTGTCATCGCTAATTCCTTATAAGGGACGGTAAGAGCACGACTCTCAAACATCGATTTTGTGCTCAATGAATATTTCGGTTTAAGTGTTGCAAAATTATCTAGCACTTTAAAATGCTTGGCATCAGCCGATATATTTGGTCTCAACCAATACCGCTTTTGCCTTATCTAAGTCATCTCTTGCGACCAGAACAATTGGGCCTGTACAACCCATGCCGGTACGCGCAAAAATGTTCGCTTTCCATAGCGCCTGACAAGCGTCTTCAATCTCAAGGATATCAATGCCGCCGATCTCAGAATCTGTGACTTTTTCTGGTGGAGCTGCAATTTCTTCCTTCGCTTCAACCGCTTCTTTTGGCTGGCAATATTTCGCCAGTATGCTGTTCAAGCCAGATAGTGTTGCTGCTTCCCACTCTTCGTCCACTCGCTTCATCACCTCTCCTTTCGCAGCATCTGCACACAATCTGATGGCTCCTGCCACCACCGGTGCACCCGACGCCCTAGAGATGATATTCACCAGCTTGCCAGCGGCACCGTCACCTAAGCCAGGGCCGTAGCCAAAACCTGATGCTTCGTAGCTGCCACCCGTGGTGAAAGAAGAGAACATTTTCATCAACAAGTTACCGGTTAGGCTGTCAGTCACCATGACATCTGGTGTGCCTTGCAGTAAATCGTTACCGCGCATGGCAATACCACCATCAGCGCGACCAGACTCCGCAAAGTGAATGTCATAACCGGCTTGTTGGAGCTCACGTAGACCGCGTTCACACAGCGCAGCACCATCAATATTGAGTACGCCAACCGTTGGCTTTTTAATACCTGAGGCTTTTGCAAGTGCTATCCCGTAAAGGGTGTTTTTTAGCAATGCGGCCTGGCGGTTGGTGTCTGTCGTACCAGTGGTTGATGCAATGATCATCTCACTGCCATTGCCCGGTGTAACTACCTTGCCCATGGTACTCACACCTAGTGGGAAGGCGTAGTGCAACGTCACACAGCCGTCGATTTTCTTAGATTCAAACAACGCTTCCATTACTTGGTGGCATTCATTCAAATCTGCAGCAGCGTGACATTCAAACCCGCACTCGGGATCATCACAGCCAATCAGTACTGGCTCGATATCACTGTGCTGCCTTGCGACTAATTGTGCGCCACGTAGTAACTCTTTCGGACCATGCTCACTACCGACCAAAGTCAAACCAATACGGATTTTTTTACCAAACTGCCCACTAAGCAGGCCGTCAGCCATGGCAGAAAATGTGTCGGACAGTTGTTGATTGATATTCGCCATCGCAACCTCCGATTACTACTTACCCTGTTTAGGGGTCAGTAAATTCTCAGCCACGTCGCGCATTGCTTGCGCCACAACCTGTTTAACTTGATGTTCGTCGAAGACTTCTTCCGGCTTACCGCTGTTCTTTTGAACCACAAAGCTCAAACCATCGAACAGGTTGGTCATACGACCCAGGAACAAACTGCCTTTACCGACCATCATGAAATTGTTAATTTCACCACTGGCTATCATTTCTCGGCCAAAGCCAAGGAATGGAACACCTGATGGAATATGACCTTGGGTTGGCGCAAAACCTGTCATGCCATGCTGCTGGACAAAAGCAGGGAGTTGAGTGCGCTCCATCTGGCCTTCTTTGACCGCTAATGCCGCAATCATCTTGTAGTTAGATTCCGGAACATTACCTGCACCAGCTGGCTTGGTGATCTCAGGGTTTTGCATTTCCACCGAATATTTGTCGATATCGGTCATCTTCATGCCAGCAGCTTTCAATGGTGCGGCAATTAATGCCGTCATTACTGCCTGTGGTGATGAACCTGTACCGATTTGATGACGGCCAACGATGTCAGTATTGATTTCAGGGCTAACACCGTCGTTTTCTGTCACCATGCAGGCAAAACCAGCTAAACAATCTTCCAGTACTGGCATGTTGTTTTTAACATGATCGCGGCCATTCATACCCAGTTTCGCAACTGCGCCGCCAGCGACAACCATTACATTCTTAAACACACCAGACTTCACCAATGCTGCAGCCAAAGTCATAGCATGGGCAGGTGCGGCACAGAAACCACGGACGTCAGAGCCTGTCGCACTATTACAGCCAACAGCTTCACCAATCGCTTTGGCAAAGTTACCGCCACCACGCTGGTTAATATCACCACACGCTTCTTCAGAGCATTCAATAAGATAATCGACTTTATCGAGTTCAATGCCCTGTTGCTTCAGGTGTATTGCTGCCATCACACCTGATGCTTTCGCACATAGGTTTTCAAGCATGATATGAGCCGATAAGTTTTCATCTTCATCATGGGCGGCTTTCACACAACCAACCAGCTCACCGTTCATCATCAGCACTTCCGCCTGATGGTGTTCAACCAGTGCCAAGATCTCATCTTTAGTGATGATCAGGTGGCCTGCCAACAAGTCAACATCATCGCCATAAAGCGCATGGTGACTTACCGTTGATTGATAAGTGTCTATAAATTCTTGAGTCAGATGAACCAAATTGAACACATCGACATGGTTCAACAGGGCATAAAACTGAGGTTGGCTATAGATTTCACCAAACTTACCTTGGTGAGAGCTATGTTCTTTATTCTCATACCAGGGCTGGGGAATATCGGCCAATTGTTGTGGGGTTAAGTTACCGATATAGCACTGGTTAGCAGGGTATGACACCACATCTTCAAACGGACGAAGGTGGTCTTTTAACTGCTGCAAGTAGCTGTCTGACGGGTCTTTCGCCCGCGACTGAACTTGCACTGAACCGTGTTGAATCAACACATCTGGGGTATGGGCGAGTACATAACTCACGCCTTTAATTACTGCGTATCCCATTGTTACTCCTGCATCCGAGCCGGATAGTAGGTTCGAACCTGCCTGTTTATAAACAGATCCGAACCAGCATTGAGATATACTTATGCTAATGCAGTTTCGCTGCGGTATTGTTGCATTTCCGCTTTGATAGCATCGACATCAAGTACCATTTCCATCATTCCAACCTGTTCTTCATAAACAGCTGGATCGACAGCTTCTTTAACTTCGTCTTCAACCACGTGATAACAAGAAAGTCCTAACTGGACTCCCGCCAATGGTCCTGCAAAAGTCGGATCACCCATGGTGACGGTTTCACATGCTAGGCCAGAAGCTTCTGCTTCTGCGCCGCCAAGAATCACAACGAGATTCTCTGCGCCTTTTTCCTCTGCAAGTGTTTTAATCCGCTTTTGGTTCTCAAGATCCATTGCGCCAGCGCTTGTTCAGACGAAACATTCTGTAGTAGAGAAAGCAACGTGAGCACCTGTGGTTTTCATGCAAGCTTCGATTGCCTGCCCAGGTACGCCATCGCGGTCTCCAAGAATGATCACTGTTTTATTAGCGAACACAATCTTTCTCCCGATTAAACATACATTCCAAATTGCTCACGATACTCTTTAACCTCTGCCACGATGGCATCGACATCAAGTACCATTTCCATCATGCTTATCTGTTCGTCATAGACGTCAGCATCCACATTGTCTTTAATTTCCGGCTCAACCACATGATAACAAGAGAGTCCCAACTGGACTCCGGCTAATGGTCCGGCAAAAGTAGGATCGCCGTTTGTTACGGTTTCACATGCTAGGCCAGAAGCTTCTGCTTCTGCACCACCAAGTACGATAACCAGATTCTCTGGGCCGAACTCGTCAGCAAAACCTTTGATCCTCTTTTGATTTTCCAGATCCATAGCACCTGCGCTGGTTCAGACGAAACACTCAGTTGTAGAGAAAAGAACATGCGCACCAGCAGATTTGATACAAGCTTCAATTGCTTGTCCTGGTACACCGTCTCTGTCTCCCAAGATAATAACTTTCTTATCTTTGAGCATTGTTCACTCCAAGGGTACAGATTACTAAGATCATGCTCGTCAGTTCGTTAGCTTTGCCTTCTTACCGAGTCACATGGATTTTTATAAAGCACTTTCTTTTAGTCATTACTTCAAAAAAGTAATTGCTAGAAAAGGCTTATATTTGTGCCAACAGGCTGTTGCCTATTAAAAACAAATTCAATTTGGCATCCTATTAAATGCCAGGCCAAACACGCTTACGCGGTTTCAGCAATAAAGCTTTCTACTGTGCTTTCAACGTCTTCCATTTCTAGCTCTTCACCAGAAAGATGTTCGACTTTCTCGCCATTTTTGTAGAAAACAAAAGAAGGTAAGCCCATCACTTTCTGCGCCATCGCCAAGCGACGGTTACCCTGAATATTCAGCTTGCAGAACTTGATTTCATTGCCGTATTTCTCAGCTAGCTCCATGACTTCTGGCATTAGTTCAATGCAGCGGCCACAGTTTTCGCTCCAGAAATCCACCAATACGATGCCATCAACTTTTACTTCAGCATCAAAGTTTTCTTTGGTTAGTTCGATCATTGCGTTTCCCTTAATACAGAGTTTCTAACTCGGTAATATCCTTAACATCTACTCGCTTGGCTTCCTGCCCAGCGTCAAATCGGATCACAACAGGCACTTCAGATACCGAGAATCGACTCGCAATATTCTGGCTCTTGTAAGTATCAATAGTCACAACACGCTGATCGGGGTTATCTTTGCAGTTCAACTCAAGCTGGTTAATCACCTCTAAACTTTCTTTGCTTAGCGGGTTCCAGAAAGCCACCATTGCTGTACCACCGAATTCAGATACTGATTTACGCCAGTTTTCTTCTTCTTCGATATAGCGGTCAGCAGCCACGGCTGCTACAGCACCATCACCTGCTGCGGTAACCACCTGACGAAGGAATTTGTCAGTTACATCACCAACCGCAAAAATACCCGGTACGTTTGTTTCTTGTTTTTCGTTGGTAAGCACATAACCTTGCGGTGTTAACGCCACTTGCTCTTTAATGAAGTCGGTCTTTGGTACTGTACCGACAAACATGAAGACCCCATCTGTAGCTAGCTCGGTTATCTCACCTGTTTTCAGGTTTTTGAGCTTAACGCCGTTGACTAATTCATCACCGCAGATTTCTTCAACTACCGAATTCCAAACAAATTCAATCTTATCGTTGGCAAATGCTTGTTCCTGTGCGGTGCGATCCGCATCCAGAATGCCCTGATCATGAAGAACAACCATGGTGACTTTGTTTACAAACTTTGTCAGGAACACCGACTCTTCAACGGCAGTATTACCCGAGCCAACAACCACAACATCTAGCTCTTCATAAAAGTCAGCATCGCAAGTTGCACAATACGAAACGCCCTTACCACGGAATTCAGACTCACCAGTGATGCCAAGAATACGAGGTGTTGCGCCTGTTGCGACAATAATGCTCTTCGCTTGGTATTCTTCGCCTTTATTGGTTTTCAGCGTTTTAATAAAGCCGTCATCAGCAATGGTTATTTCTGAAACTAATCCACGCGCAAACTCAACACCAAACTTATTACAGTGCTCACGGAACATATCCATTAATTGTGGGCCTGTTGCTTCAACAATCCCTGGGTAGTTTTCCATTTCACTGGTTGTTGCGGCTTGGCCGCCTGTATTACGCTTATCTTCTAAAATTAGAGTTTTCATTTTACCGCGTGCGGCATAAACTCCAGCTGACATACCACCAGCACCGCCACCAATAATGATGACATCGTATAGCTCTGACATATAATTCACCGATTGCTATTTCACGACCACATGCCCATCATTCCAATAAATAAAAGGGCACATCAAAAACAAATCAGTTTTTCGACAACTTCATTGGTTAGGTAATTAGTAACAGGCGACATTAACAACCGTAAAAACAATAAACCTACATATAATGAGCTGCAATCAAAAACCCAGCCAGTTATTTAAATCTGTATTTTATTTCTAGCTAGGTAAATCTTCTTATCCACTCGACTTGTAGGTGATTATAATTAGTAATGTTTATTTTTTTGTGAGCAAAGCCCAATTCCAGCACAAAATTCTGCATCGAATGAAATTATGATACTTGAATCATAATTAAGCCACACAAAAAGCCATATGAGATCACTAAAACATAACCAAATGGAATATAAAAGACAATAGACATGCTACTATTGGAAATATTTACGCATATAGTCACCACAAAGCTACATCTTTAAGCAATCTGGAAATATTGAGGGATCTTAGCTTTTCTTGTTGTTTCTATTTTTCATTACAATAGAGACTTACACCTAGTCATAAGAAAAACTAATGCAAAAAGTARAGATAACTATTGTATTCTTTTTCTGAGTAAAGACATGTATCACGGCTTGTAATTACTCTTGTTTTTCATACTTTGTAATATTCAATTTCTATCAATATTGTTCACTTTCTTTATTCAAAGGTGTATTCCGCTTCCCTGCATTTCCAGTAAATGTTTATTACAAACCTCACTAAACAATCATTTAAACTGATTTTTATTCCCAAGCACTCGATTACTTATTTTTCAGAATGTTTATTTACAAAACACTCATTAAATAAGTGTTTTATTTTGCATTTTTTATATCAATAAGCAGATCATACTCACAAACAAACCACCAAGCAGAATGATAACCTCCGCAGCGAATAATCATTAACAGATGCGGAGTAAGGCAATGGAAACGCTTAAATTCACAAATGGTTGGCTAGATATAAATAAAAAAAGAGCTGATGAAATTAACCACTTCTGTGAAGACTACAAACACTTTTTAAATTTGGGAAAAACAGAAAGACAATGCGTCGCGGTTGCCATTGCTCAAGCAGAGCAGCACGGATTTCGCCCATTCACCGAGTTTGATCAATTAACTACCGGCGACAAAGTGTATTTTATTAATCGCCAAAAGAATGTCGTGCTTGCTGTTATTGGCCAACGTCCAATCAGTGATGGTATTCGTTACGTTGTTTCCCACATAGATTCCCCACGATTAGATTTGAAGCCCAACCCTCTTCACGAAAAAAATGAGCTCGCGATGATGCGTACTCATTATTATGGCGGTATTAAAAAGTACCAATGGGCTTCTCGTCCGCTAGCATTGCACGGTGTTGTGGTAACCAAATCAGGCCGTAAAGTAAATATTGCTATAGGCGAAGATGACTCTGATCCGGTTTTCACCATTCCAGATCTCCTTCCGCACCTTGACCGCAAGGTACAGCGTGAACGTAAAGCCGATGAAGTATTAAAAGGCGAAGAGCTTCAAATCATTATCGGTTCTGTACCAATGTCTTTTGATGACGAAAAAATTAAAGAGACCGTCAAACGGCACGTATTGATCAAGCTATTCGAAAAATACGAAATCAGCGAACCTGACTTCATTTCTGCCGAGCTAATGCTTGTCCCAGCAGGTAAAGCCCGTGATGTCGGCCTTGATCAGGGCCTAATTGGTGCTTACGGCCAAGATGATCGCATATGTGCCTATACCTCATTAGAAGCAATATTCGATATCGATACGCCAGAGCAAACAGCAGTGTGCTTCTTGGTTGATAAAGAAGAAATTGGCTCATCCGGTGCCACTGGGCTTGAATCTCGTTATTTAGAATACTTCACTGGTGAGCTATTGATCCGTCAAGCCGGTGAGCGATATAACGATCAACTACTGCGCAGGTGTCTGTGGCAATCATACGCCTTATCTTCAGATGTGAATGCAGGACTAAATCCATTATTTGACTCGGTTCATGACGAACAAAATGCCTCCAAATTAGGCTACGGCCTTGTTCTCACCAAGTACACCGGCCATGGCGGTAAAGTCGCATCGAATGATGCCGACGCAGAATATGTCGCGACTCTGCGCCGTATATTCGATGA
Organism: Photobacterium minamisatsumaniensis; assembly: GCF_050336695.1. Classification (NCBI taxonomy): domain Bacteria; kingdom Pseudomonadati; phylum Pseudomonadota; class Gammaproteobacteria; order Vibrionales; family Vibrionaceae; genus Photobacterium; species Photobacterium minamisatsumaniensis. The sequence continues at coordinate 114,130 of NZ_JAKJSI010000024.1, forward strand.
CACCGAAATCAAATGGCAAACCGGCCTGCTTGGCAAAGTCGATGAAGGTGGTGGTGGTACTGTGGCTAAATACCTTGCTCATTATGGCATTAACACCATTGATGCTGGTGCTGCTTTGCTATCTATGCACTCTCCCTTCGAGCTGTCTTCTAAGTTCGATATTCATGAGCTTTATCGCGCCTATAAAGCTTTCTATATCCAAGCACTGTAACGCTGACTAGCTGGAGAATCACAAAATGAAAAAGCGTCATCCGTTAACCTTTTACATTCTCTGTTCATGTCAGTTTTGGTGGGCACTTTCTTTCTATAGCCTATGGGCGATTTTGCCTGTGTTCCTTGGGGAAGAGCTGGGTGTCGATCAGAAAACTTCATTTGCAACCTTCGGTGCTTTCGCAGCCCTAGGTGCGGCAATGCTATTTGTCGGCGGCTGGTTAGCTGACAAAATATTGGGGGCTAAACGTACCCTTGTTTGGGGCTTTACCTTCCAAGGTCTGGGCTATTTCATTATTGCCTATTCGGCTATCACCGCTCAGCCACACTTTGTGTTTGTCGGCTTAGGTACGGTAGCTGTCGGTCGTGGTATTGGTAGTGTCGCACCTCCAACCATTATTGCCTCTGCCTATGAGAAAGATGACCCTCGCCTCGATGCAGCCTATACCTTGTTTTACATGGTAAACAATATCGGTGCATTTGTTGCTCAGCTTGGCGCACCTATTATGGCATACAGCATTGGCTGGACATCGGCGTTTATCTTATCGGGTGTCGGCATGGCAGTGAATGTGATCACTTACTTGCTGCTTCACAAGAAAATTAAGCAGGCAACTGAAGCCGATAAGCGAGCAATTCCGTTCAAGACGAACTCTTTGTTCCTATCAGGTGCGCTGATCGCCGTTGCAACCGCCAGCTACTTGCTCACCAATCTGCCATTGGCACAATTTGTGTTAGCACTTGCTGCACTAGTCATTTTGTTCTTGATCACCAAGGAGATGAAAAAAGAGCAGCCAACTAGCCGTAAACGTATGATCGTCGGGTTAGTCTTAATGGGGCAGGCACTGGCCTTCTTTATCCTTTATAACCAGATGCCAACCTCATTAAACTTCTTCGCGATTAATAACGTTGAAGCTGAGATTTTCGGTATTGCCATTAACCCTGTATCCTATCAGTCGTTTAACCCGATGTGGATCATATTCCTTAGCCCCATACTGGCCCATATCTATACGACGCTGGGTGAAAAAGGCAAAGATCTCTCCATGCCGGGTAAATTTGCGCTGGGTATGCTGATATGTTCCGCGGCATTTGCTTGTGCTGGTTTCTCGCAATACTTTGGCGACGAAAACGGCATGCTGAATCCGTTCTGGATTGCTGCACCGCATTTCTTGTTTGCTATTGGCGAACTCTTAATCTCGGCGCTAGGTTTGTCTGCGATTGCCAAGCTATTCCCAAGCCGTATCCGTGGCTTTATTTATGGCGCATGGAACATGACGCTCGCTATCGCCTCTGTTGCTGGGGCTTGGGTGGCTGGCTTGTCATCCAGCGGCGAAGTAGAAATGACACCTGTAGAAAGCTTGGCTTCCTACGGTAGCTACTTCTACATGCTTGCCATTGCGTCAGCCATTGTCGGTGTTGTTTGTGTCTATCTTGCTCCTCGCCTGAACAAGCTCATTGAGACTAGTGTTGAAGACGGTGGTGACGGGAAAGACGCTCAGACGGCTTAATTACTTTATTTCCATTAACAAAGCGGGCAGCGGATGCCCGCTTTATATATTCACTTTCATACTTCTAATTAATTTATATTATCGCTATAAACTGAATAAAATATGTATATTTCACCCAAAGATATCCATCGTAAATAATAACTTTCCACATTCTCGAAACAATTGAAGAACGCCCCGCGACATTCTCATTAAAGTGTACTAACTCAATAACTTATAGCATTCACATTACGAAAAAAGCAAAGCGGCATTCTGATCGCATCGACGCTTTTTTCACATCTAGAGGAATAAGATAGTTTTATACTCATATTTCAAGGAACTAATATGAATAAGCTATCTTTCTTATCTCTTACCTTAATATCTTTCCTGCTTTCCAATCACGCTTATGCCGTTGATTTAATTGGTAACGCCAAGGCTAAACAGACATTAGAAATTGTTTCACAAGTAAGTGGCATCATAGAAAATTACCCGTTACAGCCCGGTACGACTGTCGCTAAAGGCGATACCCTTATAACAATATCGCCTGAAGATTTTGAATTAGATGTGCGTAAACAAAGGGCGAATCTAGCCTTAGTAAAGGCCGATTTAAAAATAAAGAAAAGCCTTTATCATCGCTATCAAGAACTCAAGCAGAAAAATAGCTTATCCCAGAATGAACTTGATATTGCAGAAGCCGACTACCAAGCGGCATTAGCAACAGTGCAGCTGGCACAAATTGAGCTCGAGAAATCTCTCATTGATTTAGACAATACAAAAATCAATGCCGAAATTGACGGCTACGTAGTCAAAAAAGCGGTCGAAAAAGGCTCTTGGGTTGAAAAAGGCACCACACTCTATTCTTTAGTTTCGACTAAGTTAATCATTATTCGCCTACATGCCAGTGAGCATGACATTCAAAATCTACGTGTTGGACAACCGATTCAGGTTTGGAGCGATGCTAACCCAACATTAAAAATTGACGCCAAAATTAAACGCATTGGTGTCGAGCTTGACGACGCCTCTCTGGCCTACCCTGTCGATATTGAAATTCCAAACAACCAAGAAATGTTCCTACCTGGAATGTCGCTTCACGCAACCACAGACGTATAAAGGAAGCCAGCATGCGACCTATCATTTCGTATTTTGCTCAGCGCGGCTTTCTTGCCCGCGTACTCACTATTATGGTGTTTGCTATAGGTTTATCCTCAATGAGCATCATAAAACTCCAAGAGTTACCGGAAATAGCCTTCCCTGAAGTGGAGATCATTACCCACTATCCGGGAGCATCCCCACAAGATATTGAACTGAATATCACCAACAAAATCGAGAAGGAATTAAGGGGAGTACAAAACATCCGCGAGATGACCTCGGAGTCAAGTGAAGGGACATCATTAATCTTGCTGGAAGTGGATGAAAACGCCGATATTGCCGATGTCGTCAGAAAAATTCAGCAAGCGGTTGATAGGGTTAGCGGATTACCCAAAGACATTTCAGATCCTCCGCTGGTATTACAAGAAAGTACATCCTCTTTCGAGGTATTACGTTTTGGTGTTACCACCGATGCCAATTATGCCGACTTACAACAATATACCCGTAATTTAGAAAAGAAAATCCGTGCCATACCTGGGATAGGTACAGCTACGATGTCTGGGTTCCGAGAACGTGAATTTTGGATTGAAGTCGACCCTAATAAAGTCAGGCGCTACCAACTTACCTTCAATGACGTGATTCAGGCAATTGATAGCCGAAACCTGTCGGTCTCAGGCGGTGTTGTTGAGTCATGGCAATCTGAGCACCGAATTGTCACCCTAACCCAAGTTACCACCGTCGAAGAGCTCGAGCAGTCAATCATAAAGGTCTTACCGGGTGGAGGGATGATCCGGATAAAAGATATTGCCACCGTCAGCGATGATTTCGAAAAAGCCACAGAATACGGGATGATCAACAATCAGCCTGCCATTTTATTCAATATTACCAAGAGTGCTAACGCAGACGTACGTGTCGCCATCGACAGTGTGTTAGGGCTGTTAGACGCTGAAAAGCAACGCATGAACGGTAAGTTTGACTTCCATACCTCAATCAACCTCGCCAAAGATATGGATGACAAGTTTTCTATCGTTACCACCAATGGCGGCATCGGTCTTGTACTCGTTTTAGTGGTGTTGAGCCTGATCCTCAAGCGACAGATTGCTTTCTGGGTCGCCGTTTCTATTCCATTTTGTGTCTTCGGTGTTTTGGCGATGCTACCAGCCCTTGGCATGACCTTAGACAGTATCACCTTTGCAGCCCTGCTATTAGTGATAGGGATAATCGTGGATGACTCGGTGATCATCGCAGAAAGTATATATCGAGAAAAAGAGCTCGGAGCCAGCCCACTTCAAGCCGCAATTGATGGCACGATGAAGGTTTACAAGCCCATCATTGCCAGCCTGACAACAACAGTGCTGGTATTCATCCCTATGTTTTTTGTGCCGGGGGAATTTGGGATGCAAGTAGCAGTGATCCCAATGACCGTGATTTTAGCGCTGATTTTTTCATTATTTGAATGTACTTTCACCCTGCCCGCTCATCTCTCTGAATCGTTAGCGAAAGAGAAAAAAGAGAGCAAGAGCCTTATTTCATTCGATGCTATCACGGCACGCTACTCCCTTCTGTTGACAACCGCAGTGGACAATAAGAAAAAAGTGTTGCTGGCATCTAGTGTGTTATTGCTATTGGGAGGGGGGATGCTTGTTAGCTTAAAAGTTGACTTCTTTCCTGCCCAAGCCGCGAAATATATAGAAGTGCATACCGAGGTCAAACCCGGTACACCGATGAACAAAGTTCGTGAAGCCCACGCAGAGCTCGAGCGGGTAATTACAGCCTTGCCCGCAGAAGAGTTGCTCAGCTATGAAATGACCTATTCAACACCAGTTAGCATTGGGCTAATTAATCTAACAAACTTTGAAGATAGGACACGTAGTGCCGATCAAATCGCCGATGATTTATCGACGAAGCTCAGCAATTTAGACAGTGTTCCCTTCATTAAATTTACGGTGGATGCTGGTGGTCCTCCTCCAGGAGAGCCCGTTGAAGTCAGGGTAATTGGTCATAACCAAACAGCACGAAACAAAGCTGTCGCTATGATATCGGAGTGGTTAACGGCTCATCCAGCCTTGGATAAAGTCAGCCATAATGAAGCCTTGCAAGATCAGCAGCTACAAATAATTCCGCAATATGAATGGTTAGCCCGCTACAGCCTTACCGTAAATGATTTAGCTTCCACATTACGCATTGCATTTGATGGTGAAAGTATTTCAACAACTTGGATAGGTGATGAAGAAGTCGGTTTACGCGTGATTTTGCTGGAACAATACCGAAACTTGGATGAGTTGCGTAATACAAAAATATATACCGCTGACGGTAGCCAAGTGCCGCTGAGCCGATTAGCGAATGTAGAATACGTCGAGACCCCACGGTTACTATTGCACTTTAATGGCGATCGCCAAGTACTTGTCACCGCACAAATTATCGATGATGCATTAACTCCCGATGACATTACGGAAGAGCTTGGCGCGGCACTCGAAGGAAAAATCGACCCAAGTATTACCCTCGATATTGGCGGTGAAGCCGAAGCAACAGATGAAACGTTGGGGGGAATTGTGGTGGCGTTCCCATCAGCGATACTGGGCATTTACTTTGTACTGGCGATCATGTTTGGCTCTTTGGTTCAACCGTTACTGGTTATTGCAGTGATCCCGTTTGCCATGGTCGCATCACTAACAGCCCTATTCCTGCACATGCAACCCCTCTCTTTGTTCGCGCTAATCGGGGTACTAGGGATGTGCGGGGTTGTTGTTAATAATGCTTTGGTATTGATCAGTCGGATAAATCAACTAAGAGAAGAAGGTACAGCTATCTTCGACGCTGTTATCACCGCATCGATTAGTCGCCTCCGCCCTATATTATTAACCTCGGTCACCACTGTCGTCGGGCTACTACCGCTGGCTTATGGCATTGGAGGTACCGATGTCTTCATGGGGCCGATGGCACTCACACTCAGTTATGGCCTACTGTTCTCAGTACCTATTGTGCTGTTTATTGTGCCTTGCTTATATTTGTGCATTGTTCACGAACATGCCATGTCGACATCGGAGAAAAACGAGAACCCTGAGGCTGCTACCCCACAGTAACCATATAAAGCATAAGCGCTACCCTTTTGGCGCTTATGCTTATTTTACGGTTCGTTAAGCCAACTCTTCTGCCATACAAGCCGCACATTTCTTTGGCTTCCTCATCACATAACGCTGCCAAAATACGACATCTGTTTTCGACAACAAAATACCGAGAAACAGCGGCAACAATAAAGCCATTGATTGGTAAGAAACAGCGCTATTGTTGACGACAGCAGAAATCACCAACGCGACGATAGGGAAGATTAAAAAACAGATCGAAGCGGTAAATGGGGACGAAACTTGATTTAACTTGAAATAAGCAACAATACCGCCCACGCTGGCGATTAATCCAAGAAACGCCACCGCCCAAATGGATTCCAGAGAAAACGTATTAACATTTGCCCGCTCGACAAATATCGAAGTGATCAGCAATACAATTGAAGCAATAAAACAAGGCACGGCATTATATGTAAGTACCGGTATATCTTTACAATACTTTTGAACCAGCACATACATTAATGCATGAACGATCACCGCCAATGCTAACGCACTCATACCAATCGCATAGCTCGATCCCCCTATTGTCATTTCATTTACCAAAATGACACTCAGGCTCATCACGGCCACCAACAACCCTAGCAACTGATGTTTTGCTAATTTTAATCCAAGAAAAATACTCGAGACAGTTAACACAGCAATTGGCATATTGGCGAAAATGACGGCAGCAAGACCCGATGATATATACTGCTCACCAAAAATCATTAAAGTAAACGGAATAGCAAAATAGAATATCGCCACCACGAACATCCAGTGCTGCTTCCCTTTAGGAAACACTAACGGCTGCTTAAAATAATATGCTAATGCCACAAGAACGGGTGCCGCAATGAAGAACCGCAGCCCTGTTGCCATTATGGGTGGTATGGTTTGCACCGCAACTTCCATCGCAAACCACGTTGTGCCCCAAATTAAACATACCGAAATAAATAGCATCGGCACTAGTTGTTTAGTTTTCATTTTCAACCCTAAGATATTCATGTCACCAAGATGCATTCACTTGCCTCTTAGTACGCCCTATACATGCCTTCTCTTGATGAGAAGTTTATTCATCCTTGGAAAGAATTTTTACTTTACGGGGAAAAGTGTAAAAAAATGTATAGAAAGGTAAGTCAGCGTAAAACCATGTCGTAGGGTGTAAATTCTAGAGTAAGATCAACAAAATAGATTGGTAAGGGGAATAGTTAAACCAACCTAGAATAAGTCAGTTCAATGCATCCCCTGCAGAATTAATGTATTAGAAAGTAACTACCTTATCAGCAAGTAATGTCCACATTGAGAGATCATCAAGCGTGCCAATCTTCGCCCCATCAATCAAAGGTAAGTCAGATAGGCCACGGGCGTTGCAGCAGGTTTTGCATAGCTTTACTTCAGCCCCTTGCGCTAACAGGATCTCCAACATTTGCTGAATGTCATATCCTTCACCAGGGTGCTGTTTTGGCAAAGCACAACTGACAGCGTCAGACATCAAGAAGATTTTCACCGACGTTTCTATGCCTTCTTGCTCATTGAGGTTAATTGCCAACCTCAAGCCATTAAAAGAGCGCTCGGACCCATAAGGTGCATCATTCAAAATAAATAACAGCGTTTGCTTATCGTTAGTCATAATCAATATCCTATTGAATGCTCAGGCGATTCACTGATGTGTATAAACATCGTACCTGTAAAAAAATCAGGTATACTCTACGACAATTATGAAAGTGTATTCATGATCTGAACCACATCGCTTGATAGGAACCTATTTGATGGATTTTGACGCCCTGCTCACGCTATCCCAAGATGGCAAAGTTTTCGCTAACCCTCGCAGGGTCGCTCTGCTAAAAGCCATTGAAGCAACAGGATCCATCAGCCAAGGGGCAAAGGTCGCAGGTATTAGCTATAAAGCGGCTTATGATGCCATTAAAGATATGAATAACCGCGCCGAGAGCCCAATCATAGACAGTGAAAAAGGCGGTAAAGGTGGAGGTGGTGCTAACTTGACTAGGCAGGGTCAACGCTTAGTACAAATGTATGACTTGATCGACCATATTCAGAGTATGGGGCTTCAAGCCCTGAATGATGACAATGTGCCCCTTCACAGCTTACTGGGTGTAATGAGCAAGTTATCTTTACAAACCAGCGCGCGAAATCAACTGTTTGGCAGTATTACCGCAATTGAAAACCATGACTTACATGATCTCATCCAAATCGGCCTACCTAATGGTGAAACCATAAAAGCCACAGTAACACACGGCAGTACGGTGAGATTAAACTTACATGTAGGAAAAGATGTCGTGGCCTTGTTCAAAGGGCCAGCACTAAACCTTAACGCCCACCCTATGGACAATAGCGATACGTTAAATCAACTAAAAGGAACTTTGACATCGATTAAGTCAGATAGCCACTCAACGGAAGTATTCATAAAAATCCGTTCTGACAATGAAATCTGTGCACTTGTCGACAAGGCCGAAAATACAGAGCCAAGCCTTCATGTTGGCATGGAAGTGTATGCAACTTTTCCATATTCTCAGGTAATCATTGCCACGATGACTTAAGCATCGCGCTAATCAGAGCGTTTTATGCATTTACTATAGAAGTTGTTGTAACTTTCTCCTTGCAGTAAGCAGTTCTCAAAGTGCTTGTAATCTAAATATTGGAATACGGCTAAAAAAATCACCGAGATGACCATTCCGACTAAGGATAACCTCGCTAACCACATCTTTTTTTTGTTTAGGGCGAACAGTAACATCGCCACTGAACTCGGGGCTAGGCTAATAAATAGCAGTTTAAAGTCGAGCAAAGATAAACTCATAAACCTTCCATGTAAGACCGCGTACCAGCGCTAAAAAGCATTTTTCGTAAACCCACCAAGTACTAAAACGAAATGCATGAAGGGATAATACGCTTTTATCATAGGCATTATCAAAATATTCCATCCCTTTAAATAATACCTGACCAAAAACTGACAGTGAACCAAGCCATCAAAGCCCTACAGCTCACATTATATTCATTAGAAGCATAATTCTTCTGATCTGAATCACAAAAATTGGCCATACTTAGTGCGCATCGAAACGTTTGCTTTTACATTTACAGCCATCGAAACGTTTGCGTAATCGTTTCGATGGCAAAAAGAGAAGAAGGATAAGCAAACCACGGCTGGTTATCACTTTAAAGCATCACCACCATCAATAACTAAGGTGCAAGCATGAAAAAGAGCACACTCATTAATTCTGAGTTGTCTTATTTGGTCGCCACACTGGGCCACACCGACGAAGTCACAGTTTGTGATGCGGGTTTACCGATTCCTGACGAAACCCAACGCATCGACCTTGCACTCATCCCGGGCGTTCCGACTTTTATCCAAACGGTAAAAGCGTTGCTTGGTGAAATGCAAATTGAAGGGGTTGTGATGGCGGAAGAGTTCAAGCAAATCAGCCCAGAGCACCATGAAGCGCTTATCACCTTAATCCGCGATGAAGAAGAAATGTGTGGTAAAGCAATAGCCCTTACCTACGTGACTCACGAAGCATTCAAAGTGCATACCCAAAACAGCAAAGCCGTTATCCGTACTGGGGAGTGTACCCCGTATGCCAATGTGATTTTCCAAGCCGGTGTTGTGTTTTAAACCGCACATCCATGAGTTAGTTGCAAGGAATTGACATGAAACAGCCAATTTTAGAACTAAAAGACATCGAAAAAGCCTTTCCAGGTGTTAAAGCACTGGATAAGGCTAGCCTAAATGTCTACCCCGGTAAGGTAATGGCCTTAATGGGAGAAAACGGGGCTGGAAAATCAACCCTGATGAAATCCCTGACAGGAATTTATGCCATGGACGCGGGCGAAATCCGCTATGAAGGCAAAACCGTTAACTTTAACGGTCCGCGTCATTCACAAGAGGCTGGTATCAGTATTATTCACCAAGAATTGAATCTGATCCCTGAGCTGTCCATTGCTGAAAATATTTTCCTTGGCCGTGAAAAAACCAATGCCTTTGGTGGTATCAAGTGGTCAGCCATGTATGCCGAAGCCGATGCGTTATTAAAGCGCTTGAACGTTAAGCACAGCTCTCGCCAACTCCTTGGTGAGCTGAGTTTAGGCGAACAGCAAATGGTTGAGATTGCCAAAGCTCTGTCTTTCAAATCTAAGGTTATCATCATGGATGAACCGACTGACGCTTTGACTGATAAAGAAACCGAATCACTGTTCAAAGTGATCAATGAGCTACGCGATGAAGACTGTGGCATTGTTTATATTTCACATCGTCTAAAAGAAATTTTTGAAATTTGCGATGACATCACGGTGCTGCGTGATGGCAAATTCATAGGTCAACGTGCAGTTGCTGATACCAATGAAGATGGCCTAATCGAAATGATGGTTGGTCGTCGTCTTGAGGAACAGTATCCACGCATTGACGTCACACACGGTACGACTTGCCTTGAAGTCAAAAACCTCTGTGGTGATGGCGTCAATGATGTCAGCTTTACCTTAGATAGAGGTGAAATCTTAGGGGTATCTGGCTTGATGGGCGCAGGTCGTACCGAGCTAATGAAAGTGATCTTCGGTGCGCTGTCTCGTGAATCTGGCGATATTGTGTTAGATGGTAAAACCATTAACCCGCTCACCCCACAAGATGGTTTGGCGAACGGCATTGCCTATATCTCTGAAGACCGTAAAGGCGATGGCCTTGTACTGGGTTTATCCGTAAAAGAAAACATGTCTATCTGCTCGCTTGAGCAACTTTCTAAAGGCGTTCAGCTTAACCACTACGACGAAGTAACGGCGGTTGAAGACTTCATTCGCCTGTTCAACATCAAGACACCAACTCGCGACCAAATCATTGGTAACTTGTCGGGTGGTAATCAACAAAAAGTGGCAATTGCCAAAGGCTTGATGACCAAACCGAAAGTCCTGATCCTTGATGAGCCAACCCGTGGTGTCGATGTCGGTGCCAAGAAAGAAATCTATCAGCTCATTAACCAATTTAAAGCAGAGGGAATGAGCATCATCCTTGTTTCATCTGAAATGCCTGAAGTACTCGGCATGAGCGACCGCATTCTGGTTATGCATGAAGGCAAGATCAGCGGTGAATTCATGGCCGAAGACGCCGACCAAGAAAAACTCCTAGCCTGCGCTGTGGGTAAACAAATCAACGAGGTAGCAGCATGAGCAGCAACGCCATCACCAAAGAACAAAACTCAGGTAGCACTAAGCTATTTAGCAAAGAATGGTTAATTGAACAGAAGTCTTTAATCGCTCTGATTTTATTAATCGTGGTGGTTTCATTTCTGAATCCAAATTTTTTCACCGTCGATAACATCCTGAATATTCTTCGTCAAACGTCAATTAATGCCATTATTGCGGTGGGTATGACATTGGTTATTTTGACTGCAGGTATCGACTTGAGTGTGGGCTCAGTACTTGCCTTGTGTGGTGCTTTTGCCGCAACCATGATTGGCCTAGAAGTCCCTGTAATGGTTGCTGTACCGACCGCCCTAGTCGCTGGTACTGCACTGGGTGCTATTAGCGGTATCATTATAGCTAAAGGTAAAGTACAGGCTTTCATCGCAACACTAGTGACCATGACACTACTACGTGGTGTGACGATGGTTTACACCGATGGCCGCCCTATTTCGACAGGTTTCACCGATGTTGCCGATAGCTTTGCTTGGTTTGGTACAGGTTACGCTCTAGGTATCCCAGTACCAATCTGGATGATGGTTATTGTGTTTGCTGCTGTTTGGTACCTACTAAACCACACTCGCTTCGGTCGCTACATCTATGCTGTTGGCGGCAACGAATCAGCGGCACGTCTATCAGGTATCAATGTTGATCGCGTTAAGATTGGCGTCTACGCAATCTGCGGTTTATTAGCCGCTCTTGCTGGCATTATCGTCGCTTCTCGCCTTTCATCAGCTCAGCCTACTGCAGGCATGGGATATGAATTGGATGCGATTGCAGCCGTTGTACTTGGTGGCACAAGTCTAGCAGGTGGTAAGGGTCGTATTATGGGTACCCTAATTGGTGCCTTGATTATCGGCTTCTTGAATAATGCACTTAACCTACTAGACGTGTCCTCATACTACCAAATGATTGCAAAAGCAGTGGTCATTCTGCTGGCAGTCCTTGTAGATAATAAAAAATAAATATACCTCTGACGCTAGGTTTTCTAGCAAAGCGGGTAGTTCCCCCTGCCCGCACACTAACCCGACATATGTAGAAAGGAAAACAGAATGAAAAAGTTAGCAACCCTGATCTCTGCCGCTGTTATTTCCGCGTCATTCAGCTCGACAGCTGCAGCGCAAGACACAATGGCAATGGTGGTTTCGACTCTAAACAACCCATTCTTCGTTACCATGAAGGAAGGTGCAGAGGCTAAAGCCCAAGAGCTTGGCTATAACCTAATTGTTCTTGATTCACAGAATGACCCAAGCAAAGAACTTTCTAATGTAGAAGACCTTACGGTACGTGGTGTAAAAGCAATTCTAATCAACCCAACCGATTCTGATGCGGTTTCAAATGCGATTCGTATCGCAAACCGTTCTAACATCCCAGTACTAACCCTAGACCGTGGCGCAAGCCGTGGTGAAGTGGTAAGCCACATCGCTTCTGATAACGTTTCTGGTGGTGAAATGGCCGGTAAATTCATCATGGAAAAAGTAGGCGAGAAAGCCCGCGTTATCCAACTAGAAGGTATTGCCGGTACTTCAGCAGCACGTGAACGAGGCCAAGGCTTCATGAACGCTGTAGACGCACATGGTATGGATCTATTGGCTAGCCAGCCTGCAGATTTTGACCGTACTAAAGGTCTAAACGTCATGGAGAACATGCTGGCTGCAAACCCAGATGTTCAAGCTGTATTTGCTCAGAACGACGAAATGGCACTTGGCGCACTGCGTGCTGTTCAAGCATCAGGTAAAGACGTACTTATCGTTGGCTTCGACGGTACTGACGATGGTATTGCTGCCGTTAAACGCGGTATTTTAGGTGCGACAATCGCCCAGCAGCCAGACCTTATCGGTTCACTTGGCGTAGAAACTGCTGACAAGATGCTAAAAGGTGAGCAAGTGGAAACCAATATTCCTGTGCCACTAAAAGTAGTTTCAGAGTAATCCTATCTGAACTTTGCCAATTTAAGCTTCTTGGTTATTCAAGAAGCTTAAATTTCAACGTAACAAGTAAAACAAAATCTATCGCTTAGCACTTGTATCCTCATCACCATGCTAACCCATACATTTTGGCCAAAATAATTGAGAAAGGTCCCTCTATGAATAAATTAGTCGTTCTTGGCAGTGTGAACGCCGATCATGTTCTTCAAGTTGCTTCTTTCCCTCGCCCAGGGGAAACACTGCACGGCCATAGCTACTGTGTGATCCCTGGTGGTAAAGGGGCAAACCAAGCGGTTGCTGCCGCCCGTTTAGGGGCTGATATTGCCTTCATTGCCTCAGTTGGCGATGACAGCTTTGGTCATAACATTCGTAATGACTTTGAAAAAGAAGGCATGAACATTGAAGGCGTTATGATTGAGCAAAACATGCCAACTGGTATTGCGATGATCCAAGTTGCAGCCACTGGCGAAAATAGCATCGCGATTTCTGCCGAAGCTAATGGCTGTCTTAATCCTGAGCGCTTAGCACCACACCACCACCTGATAAAATCTGCTGATACTTTGCTGATGCAACTCGAAACACCGCTTGCAACCATTGAAGCTGCCGCAAAAGTAGCGAAGCTCGCTGGTACACGTGTCGTGTTAAATCCAGCCCCTGCACAAACATTATCAGATGACTTATTACAACTTGTTGATATGATTACACCAAATGAAACAGAAGCCGAGCTTCTGACAGGTGTAAAAGTGGATGATGTTACATCTGCACAGCAGGCTGCTGATAAGCTTCATGCCAAAGGCATTAAGCAAGTGATGATCACTTTGGGGAGCCAAGGTGTTTGGATCAGTGAAAACGGCAAAGGCCAGCAAATCCCTGGCTTCCGTGTGGATGCCAAAGATACCACGGCTGCTGGCGACACCTTCAATGGTGCTCTATTAACGGGGCTTCAAGAAGGACGTACTATGGATAACGCCATTCGCTTTGCTCATGCTGCTGCTGCCATTTCTGTTACTCGAATAGGTGCTCAAACCTCAATTCCACACCGCCGAGAGGTGGAACGCTTTCTTATTGAGCACCAATAAGCAAATTCTGCCGTACCCTTCATGAGGGTACGGCTCAGGGAGAATGTATGGCGACCATAAAAGATGTAGCAAAACATGCAGGGGTTTCAACCTCAACTGTTAGCCATGTGCTCAACAAAACCCGCTTTGTCAGTGAAGACATCTCGACTCGCGTTCTTGCTGCCGTTGACGAGCTTAACTACGCCCCTTCAGCCTTAGCGCGTAGCTTAAAAGTTAACCATACCCGCACTTTCGGTATGCTAGTAACCACCTCAACCAATCCGTTTTTTGGTGAAGTGGTAAAAGGGGTTGAACGTCGCTGCTACCAGCAAGGTTATAACCTGATCTTGTGTAACACCGAAGGCGATCTTGAACGTATGCACTCTAACCTAGATACATTGCTGCAAAAGCGTGTTGATGGGCTACTGCTCATGTGCAGCGAAGTAGAAGGCAAAGCTTTTGACTTATTTACCCGCCACCAGCCAGTACCAACAGTGGTCATGGATTGGGGGCCAATCGATTTCCCAAGTGATAAGATTCAAGATAACTCCCATCAAGGTGGTTATCTAGCAACCCGTCACCTTATCGAGCAAGGTCATAAACAAATTGGTTGTTTAACAGGTCCACTGGACAAATTGCCAGCTCAACAACGCCTTTCTGGCTTTACCCAAGCAATGGAAGAAGCTGGCCTAGAAATCAACAAACAGTGGATAGCTTCTGGCAACTTTGAGTGTGAGGGCGGCGAGATCGCCTTTAATGATGTTTTCGATCGTGGAGAGCTACCGACCGCTTTCTTTGTCTGTAACGATATGATGGCAATGGGTGTGATTAACACCGCTCATAAAAAAGGGATTTCTGTTCCTGAAGATCTATCGCTTGTTGGCTATGATGATATAAAACTGGCTAAATATATCACGCCATCATTAACGACAATTCATCAGTCTAAACACCGTTTAGGTCAACAAGCTGTTGATACCTTATTAGATAAAATTCAGAACAAACGCGATACCAATAAAATCATCCAACTCGAGCCAACCTTAATCGAGCGTGACAGCGTTAAGCCTCTCGTCTAATACACAGCTTTAAATTTAAGCCCAACGACTGCTTGGGCTTAAACATTAACCCTCTCCGCCTCACCGACTTACTCCCAACCCATTGTTACAATTAGAAATATATCGCAGCATTATCAATTCAATCAGCCAATACTTAAACTGCGCTAGATCGTATTTCCGATGTAAAACCCGTCGAAAGCCGACAATCCAAGAATTAGAAATTGACCTGCAACAAAACTCAGCGTACAACTGTAAGCCTAAACCAGCGAACACGTGTAAGCTGAATATTTTTGTATAGTCATTCCTAATAAATGGCTAGTTATCATCCACCATGCAAAGTATCAATGCCTGCAACTATTCAGGCCAAAGGATAACCATGTTAAACATCATCGTGAATTGGTTCCGGTTACAGTCCCTAAAACCCAACAATGAATGGGAGGCAAATTTTTTCAACTCACATTTCTAATCAATTGCTCTATAGCGTGAAAGTACTAAAGTAAAAAGCCCCGACTTGTTAAGAAGGGGCTTTATAAGAGAGTTTTGATTAGTTAATCAACACAATGGTAACGGTGGCCTAGTCAAGAAGCCGTTGAGCATTACTGACCTGTTTCAGCTTGGACTTTCTCTGTGTTATTCCTATCATTAATTAAGTTATCCAGCTTTTTGGCGGTTAATAGCATAATGACCGCCATAACAGTTGCTCCAATCCCAATTTTAAAGAAGTAACTGGCATACACCGGTAGTGTTTGAAGCGATTCAACAGAGCCTGAAGATTCAGGAACAGCAATATATACCGCAAGATTAGCCGCAATAATGGATGAAATACCCAGCGTTAGTGTTCTGAAACCCAAGGTGAAACCAATCATATGATTTGGCACTAATTGAGCAAGAACCGATATGCCAAGCGCACTGATCAGTAGCTCTCCCAACCCTTGGAATAAGTGAGTTAAAATAAGCCAAAAAGCAGACACTCGCCCTGTTTCATCCGCCATAAAGCTAGCTCCATAGGCTAAGCTAAGAAAAGCTAGCGAACAAAAGAACATTCCCATTGCAAACTTCAAAGGTAACGATGCACCGTTGCCTTTAGCATTATTTTTTTCATAGAAAATCGCTAATAAAGGACTGAGAATAATTATCCAGAATGGATTTAATGCTTGTGTAGAAACCGGGTCAAAAGGAATACCTAGAAACTCATGACGGGTATTGTGAATAGCAAAAAATGTTAACGAGGTTGGCATTTGTTTATATAGTATGAAAAATATTACAGAAAAACCCAGTAAAATTAAGCTCGCAATCATCTTTTTTTGTTGAACTGCATTTTCTTTCCGTAAATACATAGTAAAAAGAACAAGTGCTACAGAAAGTGCGATAACTAATAATATCTGCATAAGCTTGTAGTTAGTTATTAACCAACTACCCAATAATGTAAGCCCAATAAGCCCAAAAATTATAAACAGATAAGTTTTAACGTTAATTTTTTCAAAATCAGGTTTTGCACCAATATTTTCAATCCAACTTCTTTTTGATATATAGATAAATATAGTTAGTATATTCCAAAGACCAGCAATCGCAAACCCAGCAGAATAAGAGTACTTGTGAGCAATTATAGGGGTAATAACCAGTGATATACATGAGCCCACATTTATCATCATATAATAGACTGTAAAGGCACTATCTACTCTAATATCATCACTTTTATAGGCTTTAGAAATAATATTTGAAGGGCAGTTATTGGCTAATGCCCTACTTACCCCACCACCAGCTAAGCCAATCATTGCCAATGAGACGCTGCCAATAGCTGCGGCATAACTAAGTAAAAATAATGAAACAATAATACCGACATTACCCATTATAAGTGAACGTTTAACACCGAGTATTTTATCCGCTAAATATCCACCTAGTGCATAAATAATGGTAGAAAAAGCAGAGGCGGCTCCATTAATTAAAAACGCATCGCTTTCTGACATGCCTAATTCATTAACCATGAACACAGTGACAATGGCAACTAAGCCATACATAGATAACATAGCGGGTAAAATAATAAAGCACATCAGCCTAAATGCGGAAGGCTGACGGGAAAATGCAATTGACATATAACTATCCTCAAATTTAAGGTGCAGAAACCTGAAATTCATAAAAGAGAAAAACCAAGACGCATAGCATTTGTTCGAATTAAATTCAATAAGTAGAGGGCAGCGTGAATTTAATTATGATTTATTTCATTTTACAATAAATCCATATTCATCCTTAAACATTATA